>NZ_CP138921.1:3902500-4115000 GCF_047124445.1 Shimia sp. MIT1388
CGAAGGTGCGCAGGTGTTTGTCGCCGAGGGGGCGGATGGTGCGTTGACCGGTTTCTTGCTGGCAGTGCCTGTGGTGCGGGAGGCGTCGCCGTTTCTGCATCCGGCCCGGCATGTGGAGCTGGATCAGATTTGCGTCGATGAAACCTGCCGGGGCCAGGGCGTTGGTAAAGCTTTGGTAGCCGCTTTAGAGGAGTGGATGCGCGACAATGACTTCCAAGAATGGAAGTCGATGGTGCATGGCTTCAACGCACACTCGCAACACCTCATGAGCGGGCAGGGCGCAGCGGTACTGGGGCTGCGCTACCGCAAAATGTTGGGCGACTAGGCCGGGTAGCTGATTTTGGCGTCGCCTGCTGTCATGTCCTCGCCGGCGCGGTCAAAGCGCAGGTAGGCGAGGGCCTGATCGCCTGCAACGCTGTGCAAGGTGCCCACTTCGCGGTCGCCTTTCAGGATCGGCGTGCCTGCCTCGGCGTTGCCCTCAATGCTGACCAATGCGAGGCCTTTGCGCAGTTCGGTTTTGTGCTTCATGCGGGCGGTGACTTCTTGTCCAACATAGCAGCCCTTTTTGAAGTCGACGCCGTTGAGCCGCTCAAAGCCCATTTCGAGGATGAAGCTGTTGTGGTCGAGCTCAAGTCCGGCGTTGGGCACCTGATTGGCCACATAAAGCGCGGTCCAGTCAGTGGCGTCATCTTCCTGGGGCGCATCTCGGTAGGCGCGCCAGCCTAGGTTTGGGGAACGTGAATCGATGGCGGCGTCTTCCGGAATGTCGCCGAGGCCACGATGCAAGTGCAGGGGGGTTGGCTCAATGGTGACATCGGCGCGCAGTTTATACATGGTCAGGCGTTGTTGCAGCGCAGGGGCCTGTGCCGCGTTTGCGTCCAGCAGAACGGCATCGCCGTCGCGTTTCAGGAAGAAATCCGCGAGGTATTTGCCTTGAGGCGTCAGGATGGCGGCGTAGAGCAGACCATCGGTCAGGTGGGTCATGTCGTTGGTGATGAGGCCTTGTAAAAAGCTCTCTGTGTCACTGCCGGTAAGGCGAAAAATGCTGCGATCTGACGTGGACATGCCGCTGCTCCTGTTCTTGCGCTCTCCTGTCATATAGAAGCGGTGTCGCCGTGCAACAGGGCTGGAGTAAGAAATGCGTGCACCTGTGAGTGTTGTGGTCCCGACAGTGAATGAGGAAGCGGGGCTGCCTGCCTGTTTGGGCGCGTTGTTTGAGGGCGTGTCTGCAGGGGTGATCCGGGAGTTGGTCGTGGCGGACGGCGGGTCCAGCGATGGTACGCTGGAGATTGCCGAAGAGGCCGGGGCGGAGGTTGTGCGTTGCGCGGCATCGCGGGGCGGACAGCTACTGGCTGGCGCAGCCAATACGCAAGGTGAGTGGCTGCTGTTTGTGCATGCCGACACGGTGTTGTCTGAGGGCTGGAGTGCCGCTGTGGAGGCGCATTTGGCTCAGGCGGATGTGGCTGGGTACTTTGCGTTGGGGTTCGCGAAAGGCGGTTTGGCGGGGCGTCTGGTGGCGGGATGGGCCAATCTGCGCAGCCGTATGTTTGGTTTGCCCTATGGCGATCAGGGGCTCTTGATCTCTCGGCAGCTATACGAGGCGCTTGGTGGGTTTGCCGATATTCCCTTGATGGAAGACGTTGCGATGGCGCGGCAACTGGGGCGGGCGCGATTGGCGCCATTGGACGCTCAGGCGATCACCAGCCCGCGCAAGTATCAGACGCAAGGCTGGTTGCGCCGAGGAGGGCGCAACCTATGGACTTTGCTGCGGTATTTGGGAGGCGTGTCGCCGGAGACACTGGCGGCAGCGTACCGCCGCCAGTGATCTGAGTTATTCGCGGCCTGCGAGACGGCCAAAGATGCGCGACAGAATGGAACGCTTGGGCTGAGGCAATGCGGCTTCCAGACCTTCGACCGGTTGCAAGGCGCGGGCCTCCGCGGTTTCACCTTTGGTTTTGAATTGCAGCTCATAGAGGTCGGCGTAGATACCGCCACGGGCGAGCAACTCGTCATGGGTGCCTTGGTCCACCACTTTGCCTTTGTCCATCACGAGGATCTTGTCGGCGTTGCGGACGGTAGACAGCCGGTGAGCAATCACCAAAGTGGTGCGACCAGAGGAGAGCTTGTCCAAAGCCGCCTGAACCACGGTTTCCGAGCGTGTGTCCAGCGCGGAGGTGGCTTCGTCTAGCAGCAGGATCGGGGTGTCGCGGAGCAGGGCGCGGGCAATGACCACACGTTGACGCTGGCCGCCGGAGAGGTTGGTGCCGCGTGGCCCCACTTCGGTGTCCAGCCCATCCGACAGCTTGGGCAGGAAGTCGGAGACATGGGCCGCCTTGAGCACTTCCTGAAGGCGCTCCTCGCTGACGCCGGTTTGATCCAGCAGGATGTTCTCGCGGATTGTGTCGTCGAACAGCATGGCCTCTTGTGACACCACCGAGAACAGTCCGCGCAGATCCGGCAGGCTCATGTCACGGTTGTTCACGGTGTCGATCAAGCTGGTGCCGATTTGCGGGTCCACAAGGCGGGTGAGCACGTTAAAGATGGTCGATTTGCCAGCCCCGGATGCCCCGACGATGGCCGTGGTTTTTCCGGGTTCCGCAACAAAGCTGGTGCCGTCCAGCACTGTCACGTCGCCATAAGCCAGGTTGACTTTGTCCATGGTGATACCCGGCGTGCCGGTTGGGGCGGGGACCGGATCTTTGGGAGACAGGATGGTGGGAACGGTCTCGATCAGCTCTTTCAAGCGCTCAATTGCGGCGGCAGCGATTTGCCAGCGGCCAGAGAGCCCGGCGAGGCGACGGAGCGGTTCAAACATCATGCCCAGTGCGGTGAAGAAGCTCATAAACTGACCGATGGTTTTTTCGCCGGTCACAATTTCACCGCCGCCATAGATCAGCACACAGAAGAACCCCAGACCTGCGGTGAAATCGACCATGGCGGCAATGGAGGCGGTGCCAGCCACGGCGCGCACTTCGGCGCGGACCAGTTTGCGGGTCAGGCCGCCAAATTTGGTGGTCTGGTATTTTTCCAGCAGGTTGAGCTTGGTGGGAATGATGCCGTGGAAGGTTTCGTCCAGCTGGGTGGCAATTTTCGCCCCCAGGTCGCGGGCCTCGCGGGCACGGCGGCGCACAAAGCGTTGAGCCACAAGGGACGGCAGGATCAGGAGTGGCGTGCCGATGCAGGCCACAATGGTCCAGCGCCAGTCCACGCTCAGCGCGACACCGAGCAAGGCCAAGAGAGAGATGAAGTCCCGTCCTGCGCCCGTGATGAAGGAAGCCCAGACGCCATTGATCGCGGTGACGTCAGATTGGGTGCGCTGAATAAGGTAGCCCGGCGGGTGGGTTTGGTGGAAGGCGTTGTCTTGCAACATCATCCGTCCCAGCAAGTCGACGCGCAGGTCGGCGGAGGTGCGTTGTGCCGCCGTGTTCATCATGACCTTATGCCCGATGCTGGTCACGCCGCGGGTGAAGAAAATCCCGGCAAAGACCAGGCCGACCCCCCAGAGCGCGGTTTGGCTGCCTGCGGAGAAGGCGGCGTCAAACATCGGTTCCATCATCCAGGCGATGAGACCCAGCGTGGAGCCCTCGATGGCCATCAGGACGGATGAGAAAATCAGCAGCCACTTGTGACGGTGGAGGTATTTCCGCCAAAGCCAGGAAAGAAGATAGCCTTTGTCTTTGGTGGGTTTAACGTCTGTGTCAGTCACGATCTGTGCCTTCTCCGACCTTTGAAGTGACTTTGACCTTTACAGGTGGCAGCGCGGCAAAACCAGAGCCAATGGCGTCGTTTCGCCGGTGCAGACAGGCGATTGACGTTGCTTTCCTGCACGTTAGGGTGCCGTGAGGTGTAGCAGGGGACGCAATTATGAAACTCACACAGGGACAGATTTACCTGGCGATTCCGGGGCCATCTGTGATGCCGGAGGCGGTGTTGCGCGCGATGCATCGGGCCGCGCCCAATATTTATGAAGGCGAGTTGATCGACCTGACGTATGGGTTGTTGCCGGACCTGAAGACGGTGGCCGGAACCAAGCACGATGTGGCGATCTATATCGGCAATGGCCATGCGGTTTGGGAAGCGGCGTTGGCCAATGTGATTGAACCCGGTGACCGGGTGCTGGTGCCGGCCACGGGGGCGTTTGGGCATGGCTGGGGCGAAATGGCCGCTGGGATGGGCGCAGAGTGTGAAGTCATCGACTTTGGACGGCGTTCTCCGATGGACCCGGCTAAGGTCGCCGAGGCTTTGGCGGCGGACAAGGACCATGCCATCAAGGCTGTGCTGGCGGTGCATGTGGACACGTCAACATCGGCACGTAATGACATCGCGGCCCTACGCGCGGCGATTGATGCAACCGGGCACCCGGCTCTGTTGATGGTGGATTGCATTGCCTCGCTGGGGTGTGACCGGTTTGAGATGGATGCCTGGGGCGTCGATGTGATGATCGCAGCCAGCCAAAAAGGGCTCATGGTGCCACCGGGCGTGGCCTTTGTGTTTTTCAACGACAAGGCTGCTGCGCGCCGGGCGGCGTTACCGAGGGTGAGCCGCTATTGGGATTGGGTGCCTCGGGCCAAAGGCGAGATGTATTATCAGTTGTTCTGCGGCACGGCTCCGACGCATCACCTCTACGGTTTGCGCGTTGCGTTGGATATGATCCTGGAGGAAGGGCTGGAGCATGTCTGGCAACGCCATGAGGTGCTGGCGAAGGCGATTTGGGCGGCCTGTGACGCGTGGAGTGCGGAAGGTCCACTTGAGCTCAACATGGCGGATGAGGCGCATCGCAGTCGGGCGGTGACCTCTTTGCGGATTGGCAAAGAACACGGCACGCGGTTGCGGCGGTGGTGTCAGGATCAAGCGGGCATCACCTTGGGCATCGGTCTGGGCATGGCCACAGAGGATGATCCGCAAAGCGACGGGTTTTTTCGCTTTGGGCACATGGGGCATGTGAATGCGCAGATGATTATGGGGCTTCTGGCGACGGTGCAAACCGGATTGATCGCGCTGGATATTCCCCACGGCTCAGGTGCCATAGAAGCCGCAGCGCGTGTAATCGCTGAGGCATAGCCCTCCTACGCGCGGCGATCCAAATGAGAGCGCAGGCGGTCAATGCCTGCGTTCAGGATCACGGCCAAGACCATCACGGCTGGCAAGCCCCAGAGCAAAAATACCAGCACAAATACCCAGAGCAGGTTCACAAAAGCCATGACCAGGCAGGTGGTGGTGTAGTCTTGGACAGGTTGCACAGGGCGGGACATCACGGACACTCCTCAGACGCAGGATAGCTCTGATTCGTGTCACAAGACGGAAAAAATTTCGTGAACAGCGCGCGGGTTGCGTGCCGCGGCCTTAAGAGAGTTCAGCGAGAACCTCGCCAAGAGCGGTGTCCAACATGTCGATTTCTCGTGTCGGAGCACAGCTGATGCGGATGCAGCGGTTTTGTGGGGCCACAAACGGCATACGCACAAAGATGCCGCGTGCCACCAATCCGTCAAGAATGGCTTTGGCGTAGGCGCCGTCTTTGCCGCAGTCGATGGCGACAAAATTGGTGGCGGAGGGAAGTGCTTTGAGACCGTGTTTGGCGGCCACTGTCGCGATGTGCTGACGCGATGTTTTGACCTTGGCGCAGGTTTCCGACAGCCACGATGCGTCTTCCAGTGCAGCCAGCGCGCCGGATTGTGCGGCGCGGTTCATGCCGAAGTGATTGCGGATTTTCTCAAAGGCGCGGATGTTTTGGGCCTCGCCCATCGCGTAGCCTACGCGGGCGCCAGCCATGCCATAGGCTTTGGAGAAGGTGCGCATGCGGATCACGCGGGGATCGTTGATATCGATTTCCGGCGCTGTGCCTTCGGGGGCGAGTTCGACGTAGGCCTCATCCAGCAGAAGCAGACAACCGTCCGGGATGTTGTCGAGTTGGGCGATGATGTCTTCACCGTTGCACCAGCTGCCCATCGGATTGTCGGGGTTGGCGAAGTAGACCAGTTTGGCGTCGACTTCGGCGGCCTTGGCGAGCAGGGCTGACAGGTCTTCGGCATCGTCACGGTACGGCACTTTGTGCAACGCGCCGCCAAAGCCCGCGACGTGATAGTTGAAGGTGGGGTAGGCGCCCTCAGAAGTAACGACCGCATCCCCCGGGCCGATCAGCAGGCGCACGAGATAGCCGAGCAGGCCGTCGATGCCTTCGCCCACCACCAGGTTTTCCGGCGTAATACCGTGATGTGCAGCCAGGGCGTGGCGTAGTTCGTAGCTTTCTGGATCGCCGTACATCCAGATGTCACAGGCGGCCTTTTGCATAGCTTCAATTGCCTTGGGCGAGGGACCAAAGATGTTCTCATTTGCGCCGATGCGGGCCGCAAAGGGCTGGCCCATGGCGCGCTCTTGCGCTTCGGGGCCGACAAAGGGAACGGTGGCGGGCAGGCTTTCAGCCAGTGTGGTATAGCGAGGTCCGGTCATGCGCGGAAAGTGACGCAAGGACGGGGGCGGCACAAGAGCAAATGCCCTCACGTCAGGGTGGATTTCCTGTGGCGGGGCACGGAGTGTAGGATCAAGAAAACCCATCTGTGAGGAGGCTGTTATGGCCCGTGTATCGGTAGAGATCAAAGACCACATCGCCCATGTGCGGCTGACCCGTGGTGACAAGATGAACGCGCTGGATCAGGCGATGTTTGATGGCATCATCGAAGCTGGTGAAGGCCTGATGGACAACGATGACGTACGCGTGGTGGTGCTCTCTGGCGAAGGCAAATCCTTCTGCGCCGGGCTGGATGTGATGAGTTTTGCGGCCTTGGCGGGGCAGGACCCGGTGGCGCGGATTATGCCGCGTACACATGGCAATGCAAACGACGCACAGCAGGTGGCCATGGTGTGGCGCAAGCTGAAAGTGCCGGTGATTGCGGCGTTGCAGGGCGTTGCCTTTGGTGGCGGTTGTCAACTGGCGTTGGGTGCAGACATTCGCTTTGCCGCGCCGGACACCAAGATGGCGATCATGGAGATGAAATGGGGGCTGATCCCGGATATGGGCGGGATGACCTTGTTGCCGCATCTGGTGCGCTCGGATGTGCTGCGGCGGTTGACCTATACGGCGGCGCCGGTTGAGGCGGAGCAGGCGTTGGCCTGGGGGCTGATCACCGAAATTGCCGAAGACCCATTGGCGGCGGCGATGGCTCTGGCAGAAGAGATTGCAGGCAAGAGCCCGACTGCGGTGCAGGCGGCCAAGGCGCTGATCGGATTTGCGGAAGAGCATATGGAAGATGTGGACGCGGTGCTGCTGGAAGAGAGCCGGGCGCAGGCGGATTTGATTGGCAAGCCGCATCAGATGGAAGTAATTGCGGCCAATATTCAGAAGCGAAAGCCGGTGTTCAAATAGGGCTATGGTTGAGGCCTACTTCAAGAACTTGCGGTAGGCCTCGCGCTCGACATTGTAGTCGAGTTCCAACTTGGCGATCTGCGCCATAAGGCGTTTTTTCTCATCTGGATCAGTGGCTTGTTGCCAGTCGCGTTTGGCGGCCTCAAGCTGTTCTTTGAGTTTGAACTCGCGTGGCAAAACGCCGGCGCGGGCCATGATGGAATGGCCCACTGCGGTGGCCGGGTCTTCCATGTCGTGGCGTTTGGGGAGGGGTTTGCCTTCGCCGGCAAGACCGGTCAGTTGGCCTTCGGATTCGGCCTTTTTGATCTGACGTTCGATGAGGTTTCGAAAGGAGCGCATCATGCCCCCAATATGGGCATGATGCATTTGTTTGCAAGCGGATTAGTCCAGCTCAGCGAGTTTCGCGAGCGCCGCTTTGATCTTGGCCTCTTCTTCCTCGCGGGCGGCAAGGTTTTCTTTGGCTTCTGCCACAACCTCATCCGGCGCGGAGGCGACGAATTTGGGGTTGTTGAGACGTCCGCGCAAGCCGCCGAGTTCTTTGGCCAATTTACCTAAGCCTTTCTCAAGGCGCGCTTTTTCGGCGTCGATGTCGATGATGTCCGCCAGCGGCAGGCCAAAGGTTGCGCCGTCAACCGCTACGGTGGCGGTGCCTTTGGGGAAGGTCTCGACCTCTTCTAGAGACACCACACGTGCGATCTTGAAGATCAGGGCTTCATTGCGCTTAAACGCTTCGCGGTTCTCGCTGGTGATCTGGCTGACCACGACGTCGATTTTGGCGCCTGCATTGACGCGCATTTGCGCGCGCACAGAGCGAATTTGGTCGATCACGGAGATCACCCAGTTCATCTCCCGGTCGGCTTTTTCGTCCACAAAATCAGCGGCTTGATAGGTTGGCCAATCGGCGTGCACCAGCATTTTTGCGCGGTCGCCCAACTCGCCCCAAAGCTCTTCGGTGATGAAAGGCATGATGGGGTGCAGGAGCAGCAGACACTGGTCGATGACCCAGCGCATGGTGGCTTTGGTTTCGGCCACGGCGGCGGCGTCGTCGGAGTTGAACAGCGGCTTGGAGAACTCCACGTACCAGTCGCAAACCTTACCCCAGACAAAGGCGTAAAGCGCGTTGGCGGCGTCGTTGAAGCGGAAGCTTTCGAGCGCGGCATCGACCTCTTCGCGGACCTTGGCGGTCTCGCCGATGATCCACAAATTGGCGGTCTGTTTTACGTCGGTATCGCGTCTGTTTTGCGACAGTGCGGAACTGACCACCACATCGTCCTCAAACACGCCGTTCATCTCGGCAAACCGCGCGGCGTTCCAGAGCTTGGTGCCGAAGTTGCGGTAGCCCGCGATACGCTGCATGTCGAGTTTCAGCACACCACCCAGAGCGGCCATGGCGGCCGATGAGAAGCGCAGCGCGTCGGCGCCGTATTCGTCGATGATCTCCAGCGGGTCCATCACGTTGCCGGTGGACTTGGACATCTTCTTGCCCTTGGCGTCGCGCACGAGGCCATGCAGGTATACGGTGTCAAACGGGATCTGATCCACCACAGCCAGTTGCATCATCATCATGCGAGCAACCCAGAAGAACAGAATGTCCTGACCGGTGACCAGCGTGGAGGTCGGGAAGTATTTTTCCAGCTCCGGCGTTTGGTCGGGCCAGCCGAGGGTGCCGATGGGCCACAAGCCGGACGAGAACCATGTGTCGAGCACGTCTGGGTCGCGCCAGACCGGGTAAAGAATTTCGTCAGCGGTATAATCCTGCCGGCTCAAAATATCTATTGCGTCATCCCAGCTCCCGACTTCCAAAACATTGATTGTCTTACCAATGAACATTTTCGAGGCTTCTGCGGAGAAGTAACGTACTGTATCCGAAAAGCTAGATCGGCAGCAACGCACTTCCCTCAGGTTGCCTGTTCTGGGAGCGCTTCCGCCCCCTTTGAGCCCGAACTGGCCATCGTCAAATAGGCAATCGATCCCATACCAAACCGGGATCTGGTGCCCCCACCAAAGCTGGCGGGAGATACACCAGGGTTCGATATTGTCTAGCCAGTGGTAATAAGTTTTCTCGCCGCTTTCCGGCAGGATTTTCACATCGCCGTTGCGCACGGCGTCGAGTGCCGGGCCAACCACCTTTTCGGCGTCCACAAACCACTGGTCGGTCAACATCGGCTCGATGACCACTTTGGAGCGGTCGCCAAATGGCTGCATGATCGGCTTGTTTTCGACGTAAGGCACCGTCTCGGTGATCTCAGACGCGTTGCCCTCGTCGTCTTTCACCGTCATGGTCTCTGTGGTCATCACCGCGAGACCTTCGGAGGTGATTTGCTCCACCACCAGCTTGCGCGCCTCAAACCGGTCCAGACCGCGCAGGTCGTCCGGTACGAGGTTTACGCCATCCGCTTCGTTTTCCGTCAGGGTGCGCTCGCCTTTGGCCACAGCCATGGCGATGGTGGCGGCGGCGTCGTAGCTGTCGCCATCCGCACGCATGGCGCCCTTGGTGTCCATCAGGCGGTACATTGGGATGCCACCGCGCTTGGCGACCTGATAGTCGTTGAAGTCGTGCGCGCCGGTGATTTTCACCGCGCCGGAGCCAAAGTCCTTGTCCGGGTATTCGTCGGTGATGATCGGGATCAGGCGGCGGTGTTCTTTTGGACCCACCGGGATCTCACAAAGCTGGCCCACGATGGGGGCATACCGTTCATCGGAGGGGTGCACCGCCACCGCGCCGTCGCCCAGCATGGTTTCCGGCCGGGTGGTGGCGATGGAGATGTAGTCGCGCTCTTCTTCGAGGATGACGTTGCCGTCTTCGTCTTTCTCGACATAGGTGTAGGTCGCGCCGCCGGCGAGCGGGTATTTGAAGTGCCACATGTGGCCCGCAACTTCGATGTTTTCTACTTCGAGATCGGAGATCGCGGTTTCAAAATGCGGGTCCCAGTTTACGAGGCGTTTGCCGCGATAGATCAGGCCCTTGTTGTACATCTCAACAAAGACTTTCAGCACGGCGTCGTGGAAGTTGCCGCCAGCCACATCTTCGGGTGCGCCGGGGGCACCGGACATGGTGAAAGCTTCGCGGTCCCAATCACAGGAGGCACCGAGGCGTTTGAGCTGGTTCACAATGGTGCCGCCGGACTCACCTTTCCACTCCCAGACCTTTTCAAGGAACTTCTCGCGGCCCAATTCGGCGCGCGACGGCTGTTGGGTTTCGGCCAGCTTGCGCTCCACGACCATTTGGGTGGCGATGCCCGCGTGGTCAGTGCCTGGCTGCCAGAGGGTGTCAAACCCCTGCATGCGTTTCCAGCGGATCAGGATGTCCTGCAGCGTGTTGTTGAAGGCGTGGCCCATGTGCAGAACGCCGGTGACGTTGGGCGGTGGAATCATGATGCAGTAGGTGGAGGCACCCGGTTTTGCATTTGCGCCTGCGGTGAAGCAGCCGGCTTTTTCCCATGCGTCGTAGAGGCGGCCTTCGGCCTCTGCTGCGTTGAAGGTCTTTTCCATCGCCATTGGTGTGATCCCTTGTGTCGGTTCGCGCCCGTTATCAATCGGAGTTGTCTCTATCGAATGCGGAAACAAAGGGGAAGCGGGAAGAGATTGTTTAGCAAGGTGGAAAAAACCTGAATTTTTTCGCTCAAGTTGGAAAAATTCAAAAAAGATCTGCTTTGTTAAGGTTCTGTTAAGACTTGGCGCGGCATAAGCGGGGTGTGGCGCACGACGCCTCCACGCTAGAAGGCGATGAGATGTACATCCTGCGTGCCAGAACGGCACGCATTCCATCTCCCCCCCCGGAAGTTCCCAAATTGTGAGACGTTTTGAGCGGTGTTTCGCGCGGCGTTTACCCGCGTGGGCGATCCAGTTTGGTGGAGAGGTGGATCAGGCTTTCTGAACTTTTCACACCTTTGGCCTCGCCAATATTGTCCAGAGTGTCGTCCAGCTCTGAAGTGCTGTCCGCAGCGAGTTGCACAATCAGGTCAAACCGTCCGGAGCAGGTGTGTACGCTTTCCACGGCAGGCAGGGACTTGAGGCGATCGAGCACGGTTGGCCCACTGCGCAATTCGATCGAAAGCAGCGCAGTGGCGCGCAGTCTTGGGCGGGCGGCATCTCCAAGGCGCAGCGTGTAGCCTGCGATGGCTCCGGAGGTTTCCAGACGGTCGATGCGGGCCTGCACTGTGGTACGCGCCAGGCCCAGTTTACGGGCCAAAGTGGCCACTGGCGCGCGGGCGTTCTCGCTGAGCAGGGCCAGGAGCTGCGTGTCGGTTTCGTCAAGTTGCATGGTATTGCCGTCTATATGCCGAGTCTTTCCTGCATTTTTACCAGAGTGCCGCGTGGAATCGACAGGGAAATCCCTCAAGCTGATAAAAAACAGGATTGAGGTAGGAAATGCGCAATGATCCGGCCCTTTGGCCGTCCCCATCTTGGCATCTGACGAAGTTTTCGCCGGACGCGCCGGTTTTGTATTTTGCCCCTGAGGTGCTGCAAGCCACGGCGCGGCGGTTCATTGACGGGTTTGCCGGTCTGGTGACCTATGCGGTGAAGGCCAATGACCATGAGGCGGTGCTGTCCAATTTGGTGAACGCCGGGCTGACGGCCTTTGATGTGGCGTCACCGTTGGAGATGGCGCGGGTGCGGCGTGTGGCGCCGGATGCGGTGCTGCATTATCACAACCCGGTGCGGTCTGTGGCGGAGATCACCGAGGCGGTTGGGCATGGGATTGCCAGTTGGTCGGTGGATTGTCCGCGCGAGTTGCAGAAATTGGCGGATGTGCCGCGCGAAGGCACGGAGATTGCGGTGCGACTGCGGTTGCCGGTGGCCGGGGCGGCTTATGACTTTGGTGAGAAGTTTGGCGCGGACCCGGATCAGGCGGTGGCCTTGTTACAGCAGGCGCGGGAGATGGGGTTTGAGACCTCTTTGACCTTCCATCCCGGTACGCAGTGTGCCGATCCACAGGCTTGGGCGGTGTATATCGTTGAGGCAGCAGATGTGGCGCGGCGGGCGGGTGTGACGCTCAAACGTCTGAATGTTGGTGGCGGCTTTGCAGCGCATCGCAGTGGTCCTGCGCCGGACTTGGAGGCGATCTTTGATCGCATCGCGGCGGAGACCGCGCGGGCATTTGGTGAGGAAGCACCAGCGCTGGTTTGTGAGCCGGGGCGGGCGATGGTCGCCGAGGCGTTTACTTTGGTGGTGCGGGTGAAGACCGTGCGGGGCACGGCCGTTTTTCTGAATGACGGGATTTATGGCGCGCTGACGGAATTGCGCGATATCGGGGTGCCAGACCGGATTTCCGTGCTGCGGCCTGATGGGGCCGTTGTGGCAGGGGAGATGGCGCGTAAGGTGGTCTACGGGCCAACCTGCGACAGTCTTGATCGGCTGCCCGACCCAGTGGCCTTGCCAGCGCAGATTGGGGAAGGTGATTTTGTGATGATCAAAGCGATGGGCGCTTACTCGTCGTCATTGTCCACCGGGTTCAACGGCTACGGTCTGCAAGAAATGGTAACTGTCGCGACGTTGTAAGGCCAACGGGCTCTGGACACGTCCGGATTGCACGATAGAGTTCCTCTTCGTAGCGACGCGCAGGGGAGCCAGCAGCGATGGATAAGTTTGGGAAAAGCCAGCCGGTCAAACGGGTTGAAGACACGCGGTTTTTGACCGGCAAAGGCCAATACGTGGACGACATTGCGCCCAAGAATGCGCTGCATGCCTATTTTTTGCGCTCTCCGGTAGCACATGGCGTTGTAACTGAGCTGGACGTGTCGGATGCGCGCGAAGTGGATGGTGTAGCCTGTGTTCTGACGCAGGCGGATTTGCTGGCGGCGGGGCTTGAGGCCAATTTGCCCGGCACACAGGTGGACAATCGCGATGGCAGCAAAGGGGCCAAGCCGGAACGTCCGCTGCTCGCTGCAGAGCGGGTGCGCTATGTGGGTGAGCCGATTGCCGTGATCGTGGCAGAGAGCATGGAGCAGGCGCGGGACGCGGCCGAGATGATCATGTTCGATTATGATGATCTGGACGCGCATTTGGCCTTGGCGCGCGGCGGTGAGCAGCTGCATGGCGAAGCGCCGGGGAACCTTGCGTTTGATTGGGGGCTTGGCGATGAAGCAGCAACCGACGCGGCTTTTGAGGCGGCGGCGCATGTGGTGAGCCTGGAGGTTGGCGACAACCGCGTGATTGTAAACGCGATGGAGCCGCGTGGCGCCTATGCCGAGTGGGACGGTAGCCGGTTGCACGTCGCCAGCAATGGCCAGGGCGTCTGGGGTACCAAAGGGCAAGTCGCGCGTGTTCTTAAGACGAACGAAGACGACGTGCGTGTGACCAACCCGGACACCGGCGGCGGCTTTGGCATGAAGGCGATGATCTATCAGGAGCCGCTGATTGTGGCTTATGCGGCCAAGATGCTTGGCAAACCAGTGCGGTGGATTGCGGATCGCACGGAGTCGATGTTGTCAGACAACGCGGGGCGCGATCTGGTGTCGTTGGCGGAATTGGCGTTTGACGAGAACCTGAAAGCCACGGCGTATCGCGTGAAATCTGTCGCGAATATGGGGGCGTATAACTCGCAGTTTGCCCAGGCGATCCAGACGCAGTTGTTCAGCCGCGTATTGATGGGCGTCTATGACGTGCAGACCACTTGGTTGCAGGTGGACGGGATCTACACAAACACCACACCGGTGGATGCCTATCGCGGGGCCGGGCGGCCGGAGGCGATTTATGTTCTGGAACGCCTGATGGATCGTGCGGCGCGTGAGCTGGGCGTAAGTGGCTATGAGTTGCGGCGGCGGAACTTCATTCCGACGGAGGCGTTTCCGTACAAGTCGGCGACAAATGAGACCTATGACGTAGGCGATTTTGACCGGGTGTTGAGCCGCGTGGAGGAGTTTGGCGATGTGGCCGGGTTTGCCGCGCGCAAAGCCGAGAGCGCGAAGGCTGGCAAACTGCGCGGCGCTGGTCTGTGTTACTACATCGAGAGTATTTTGGGCGACCCAAGCGAAAGCGCGCGGGTGGAGTTCAATGATGATGGCACCGTTTCGATTTATGTGGGCACGCAGTCCAACGGGCAGGGACATGAGACGGTTTACGCGCAGTTCCTGAGTGACCAGACCGGCATTCCCACCGAGATGATTGAGGTGGTGCAAGGTGACAGTGATCGCATTAAGCAAGGTGGCGGCACCGGTGGCTCGCGCTCTGTGACGGTGCAGAACACCGCGACTTTGGCGACCGTGGAAACGATGATTAAAGCCTTTACGCCGTATATTGCTGAGAAGATGGGCGTGGATGCCGCGGATGTGAGCTTTGATGATGAGCAATTCCGGGCGGAAGGCTCTAACTTACATCCTACCTTCCTTGAAGCCGCCGAGATGGCGCGCGCGGATGGGCGGACAGATTTGATGGTGCATGAAGAGCGCACCACTTTGCCAGCGCGCAGCTTCCCCAACGGGGCGCATCTGGCAGAGGTTGAAGTGGACCCGGAGACCGGACAGGTTTCGTTGGAGAAATACACCGTGGTGGATGATTTTGGTAATCTGATCAACCCGATGCTCGCAGAGGGGCAGGTGCATGGTGGTGTGGCGCAGGGTATTGGTCAGGCGTTGATGGAACATGTGGTGTTTGACGACGATGGCCAGCTTTTGACCGCGACCTTCATGGATTATGCCATGCCGCGCGCCAGTGATGTTCCGATGATTGGCTTCACCACCGAGGCGGTGCCGTCGACGGCTAACATTATGGGCATGAAGGGCTGCGGCGAGGCGGGGACCGTGGGTGCCATGGCGGCAGCAGCCAATGCGGTCCAGGATGCGCTTTGGGAGGCGGGTGTGCGCCAAGCGGACATGCCGTTCACGCCGCATCGCGTGTGGCAGATGTTGAATGAGGCCAAACATACGGCTGGCTAGACGCATATCAGAGTGGCTGACTGGCAAGTTCACCAGCAGTCATACCCCGGCGGGGCCGCGCCGAGGGGCGGTCACGCATGTGATTATTCTGGATGGCACCATGTCCTCGCTTGCGCCAGGGCAGGAGACCAATGCTGGGCAGACCTACCTGTTGTTACGAGAGATCGGCGCGGAGGTGTCCGTCTACTACGAGGCAGGCGTGCAATGGCGGTCCTGGCGTCAGACGCTGGACGTGATGATGGGGCGCGGGATCAATCGGCAGATCCGGCGGGCTTATGGCTATTTGGCAAGTCGGTACCGGCCCGGTGATAAGATCATCCTGATGGGCTATTCGCGCGGTGCTTTTGCCGTGCGCTCGTTGGCCGGGGTGATTGACCGCGTCGGGCTGTTGCGCGCGGAATGTGCCACGGAGCGCAATATCCGCACGGCATACCGGCACTATGAACTAACGCCGGATAGCGCGGCTGCAAGCGCGTTTGCGGCAGCGCATTGTTATGAGCACACAGAGATCGAGATGATTGGTGTGTGGGACACGGTGAAAGCGCTGGGCGCACGTGTGCCGGTGTTGTGGCGCATCACAGAGCGGCGTCACGCGTTCCACAACCATCAACTTGCGCCCGTGGTGCGGCATGGGTTTCATGCCTTGGCGTTGGATGAGACGCGGCAGGTGTTCGAACCGGAGTTGTGGCGCTGCCCGGATGATTGGGACGGCCGTGTGGAGCAGGTCTGGTTCCGTGGGGCGCACAGTGATGTGGGCGGGCAATTGGTGGGGTTCCATGCCGCTCGGCCGCTGGCCAATATCCCACTGATCTGGATGCTGGAACGGCTGGAGATGTGTGGCGTGCGCTTGCCAGAAGACTGGCGGGACCGCTACGAGACCGATCCAGATGCGCCCATGGTGGGCACTTGGCGCGCGCTCGGCAAGTACTTTTTGTTTCGGGCACCGCGCGTTGTGGGGGCTGATCGGTCAGAGAGCATTCATCCAACCGCACTGCCCTATGTGACGGCTGGCGACATCAAAGGGCAGCTGTTGCAGCAGACTTAGCGTGGCTTAATCGCGCCAGTCGACAAACTCGTCCAGCTCTGCGCGGTCTGTGCGGAATGTGTTGATGGCGGCGGCGTCATCTGGATAGCCAAAGGAGATGGCGGCAAGGACGTTGCGGTCTTCGGGGATGTCGAAGTGTTTGCGGACCACGTCCGAGTAGAGAGAGAGTGCGGCTTGGGGCACGGTGCCGATGCCTTGCGCTTTGGCGGAGAGGCAGAATGCGGTTATGAAACCGCCGCAATCGAGCACGCCGTAGGGGCCGAGTTCTTTGGGACAGGTGATCACGGCGACATGCGGTGCGCCAAACAGCGTGTAGTTCTCCCGCATTTGACGGGCGCGGCCCTCGCGGTCGCCTCGACCGATGCCAACAGCTTCGTAAAGCTGGAACCCACAAGTGCGGCGGCGTTTGAGATGCGCACCGGTGTAGGTGTCTGGAAACGGGTAGTCGGGCGCGGGAGCGCCTGCGTCAAAGGCTTGCGCCATGGCATCGCGAAAGGCTTCGGTTTGGGGGCCTGAGGCGACAATCACTTTCCACGGTTGTGCGTTGCACCAGGAGGGGGCGCGGCCTGCATCCAGGAGGATCTGGGAAATCACCTCACGCGGTACGGCATCTGATTTAAATGCCCGGCAGGAGTGACGGGCGTGTAGAAGTTCTTGCAATGCAGCGTGGTGAGACATCGCGAATTTCCCCAACTCTTATTGGTTTTGGGCGATGATATAGCCAATAACGCCGGCTGCAATAGCGGCGAGGAGCACGGCAAAGGCGATCTTCCACTTGGAGTAGGGGCGCTCGCCTTGGACGCGGCCGGTTTGTCCATTCACAACAAAGCGGTAGGACTTGCCACGGTACTTGTAGGCGGCCATCCAGACCGGCAGCAGGATATGCTTGAACGTGACGTCGCTGACGGAGGTGGAGATGTTGTGGATGCGTTGGCGGTCTCCGCCGATGTCAAAGGCCACGTCGCGGCGGATCACACGGTCCATGTGATCTCGGGCCTCGTCGTAGCCCTCTTCGAGGTCGATGGAATAGCCCTCGGCCTGAAAGCCCGCGAGGAACTCTGGCGTGTAGGGCTCTAGGGCAGAGAGATCCCACGGTTGCAAGTTGTCAGTATATTTCTTTGGCAGGGCTTTGGAGCCCAACACAAGGATATCGTCAAACCAGCGCGCGACGCTGCCAGAGGCCGGGGACCAGCGGATTTTCTGTACCTGCCGTTGCTCGCGTTTACCGTCGACCATGACGGTTTCGGTGACGTAGTAGATGGTGCCGCGTTCGCCCCTGTAGGAGGATTTGGTATCGGCATCGTAGGTCCAATAGGGGACATAGATGCCGTCCATTTTGCGGCCCTTTTTGGCGTATTCTTGCAAGCCGTTGGGGGCGAACCAGAGTTTGCCCAGCCAGTCATTCATGGACTGATGCGCGACTTTCTCTGCGATCTGAAAAGGCAGGACAGCACGCGGCTTGATCAGGCGATGCGTGCCTGTGTCGACCACGACGGGGGTGGCGCAGAACGGACATTCGGTGGCGTGCGTGTCGCCCTCAAACACAACATGCGCGGCGCAATTGGGGCAGGAGGTAGTGCGGGCCTCGACCATTTCGGCGGCCGGGAGTTGCTCGGTCAATGCTGCTTTGAAATCCAGCTCGGCAATCGCAGCCTGACGATCACCTTGTTCGGTGGGTTCTTCGTGACCGCAGTGATCGCAGATCAGTTTGCCTTCGTTGGGGGCAAAGCGGTAGTCGGCACCGCATTGGGCGCAGGGGAAACGGGTGGTCTCTTTGGGCGCGGGGGGCGGCGTGGCTGACATGAAATCTGCTTGCTTTGAAATGGCTTGGAAGAAATTGGCGGAGCCCCGGCTAGCAAGCCGGGGCCAAGGTTTTATGCGCCAGGGGGCGGTGGCGGCAGGATGGTGAAGAGCTGGGCCAGTTCGGCGACGTCTTCGGCGTGTTTCCAACCGTCCTGACCAGCGGTCCAGACGTGTGTTTCCCGGGTGATCTCCCCAGCGGTGGCCATGCGGCCGAGCGCGGCTTTGGAGAACGGTCCTTTGGTTTGGCCGTTTTCGGCAATGTGCCACACGTGTTCGACCGGTGGTGGGGGCGGCGGCGCGGCGGCGGCTTGAGGCGCGGGAGAAGCTTGCGGTGCTTGGGCGGCAGGTTGCGCCCCCCATGGGCCGGTTTGCGCCATCTGTTGGGCCATTGCCATGCCCATACCCATGCCCATGCCAGCGCCCATGCCGGAGTTTGGCGTTTGCGCGGCGGCGGTCATGGCTTCGGCGGCGGAGAACTGTGTGTATTTGCCCAGATCGCCGACAATGCCCATCGAGGTGCGTTTGTCCATCGCGGCCTCAACCGCGGGCGGCAGGGAGATGTTCTCAATGTAGAGCTCTGGGATCGCGAGGCCGTATTCGGCGATGGTTCCGGAGATTTCGGCAGCGACCAGCTTGCCCAGATCGGCGGTGTTGGCGGCCATGTCCAGAACCGGAATGCCGGAGCCTGCGACCACGCGGGAAAACTCCTGCACGATGATGTTGCGGATCTGGAAGGAGATCTCATCCATGGTGAATTCGCCGTCCGTCCCAACGATCTCCGTCAGGAAGCGGGCGGGGTCGACCACGCGGATGGCGTAGGTGCCATAGGCGCGCAGGCGCACAGGGCCAAATTCCGGATCACGCACCATAATGGGGTTTTTGGTGCCCCATTTCAGATCAGCAAATCGCGTGGTGTTGACGAAGTAGATTTCGGATTTGAACGGGCTTTTGAAACCGTGGTCCCAGTGTTGGAGCGTGGTCATCACCGGCATGTTGTTGGTTTCCAACATGTAGAGACCGGGGGTGAAGACATCGGCCAGCTGGCCCTCGTGCACAAACACCGCTGCTTGCCCCTCGCGCACGGTCAGCTTGGCACCGTATTTGATCTCGTGGCCTTCACGCTCAAAGCGGAACACCAGCGTGTCGCGGGTGTCATCAACCCAATGAATGACGTCAATAAATTCGCCAGTGAGGAAATCAAAAATACCCATGAAGTGGTCCTTTCAAAAGGCTGGTCGCGGTAGCGCTCAGAAATTCTGTGCGGTTTGCTCGCGGGCCAGAATGTAAACAATGGGGCGGGCCTCGTCCACGCTCATACCGACGCCAAGACGGTCATCGTAGAGCATGGAGAGCAGTTTTTCGTCATGCGTGGTGAGCAGCGCAAACTCTTCGTCATCGTTGAAGATCGACGGGCGGGCTGCGGGGCTGTCATTTGCCAATCCCAAACCTTGCGCGATTTCCTCGTGGAAGCAGGATTTGCGCAGAAGATCAGGGTGTTCTGCGCGTACCAGGGCAACGGCGGAGGTGTAGGCGTTGGGATTGCTGTCCGATGCCAAAGCGACCACAAAGCAATAGATGTTGCGTGGTGGATTGGCGAATAACGCGCGGGTTTTGGGAGAGGCGTTGGGCAGCAGAGTGTCCAGACGCGATTGCACGGTGTCACGGTCATCTGCGCCCATCACCAGCACGTGGAAGTTGGGTTTGTTGGTCGTCTGTCGGATCTGGTGTCCGGTGGCGTTGGCCAGACGGGGCACATAGGCGGCCACTGTGGCGCGGTCCGTGGCGCGTTGGCTTTCCGGTACAGACGGGCCAAACTCGACGTTCACTTTGACAGGTCCATTCCAACGGCGCAGCTGGCCGGCTTGGCCGGAGGAGCGCTCCAGCCCGCCGGTGTTGCTGTATTCGTCATAAAAGGCGATGCGCTCAAAGTTGCGGGCCAGCATGTCCGGGGTGAACGGCGTGTCCGGGCCGCCGCCATCGGTGCGCAGCAACCCGCGCGTCAGCAGATCCGCCTGAACGCTGCTGTAATAGCTGCGCAGGGCCGCGCTGGCCTCGGACGGGGGCGCAGGCGTGGGGGCGACAACCGGTGGCGCGGTGACGCCGCCGGTGTTCACGCAGGCTGCCAAAGTTGTCAGCAGCCCAAGGCCTATGCCCGCAAGCCGTTTCACGCGGTGGGCACGGCGGTCGCGGTGGTATCGCCCAGGCCATCCTTGCGCGCCTTGGCGGCTGCCAGCGTGTCGCGCAATTCGGCTTCCATCTTTTTCATGTCGTCTTCGGCGGCCGCACGTTTGGCTTTGCCTTCGTCGGCGATTTGCAGCGACTCGTTGATGGTGGCGATCAGCTCTGCGTTGGCGGTTTTCACGGCCTCGATGTCAAACACGCCGCGTTCCATTTCGGTGCGCACCACCTTGTTGGTTTCGCGCAGGTTTTTGGCGTTGGCGGTCAACAGCTCGTTGGTGAGGTCGTTGGCTTCCCGCACGGCAGAGGCAGCCTCCGCAGAGCGCTGAATGGTCACGGCTTGCGCCAGTTGGGTTTCCCAGAGGGGCACGGTGTTGACCAGCGTGGAGTTGATCTTGGTGACCAGAGATTTGTCGTTTTCCTGCACGAGGCGGATCGACGGCAGGGATTGCATGGTGACCTGGCGAGTCAATTTCAGATCGTGCACGCGGCGTTCCAGATCGTCTCGTGCGGCGCGCAGGTCACGCAATTCCTGCGCCTTCATCACCTGAGCGTTTTCATCGGCTGCGGCCACTTCAGCTTCTTTGGCTGGAATGTCGTTGGCATCCAGCTCGGCAATCTTGGCTTCGCCTGCCGCGATGTAGAGCGCCAGTTCGTCGTAGAAGGCGAGGGTCTTTTCGTAGAGCACGTCCAGCGATTTGATGTCCTTGAGCAGGGTGTGCTCGTGGTTCAGCAGGTTGTCGGTGATCTTGTCGATCTGGTCCTGCACTTCCTCAAAACGGGCGGTGAACTTGGCAAAAGGCGCGGCGCGGCCGATCAGCTTTTCCCAGAAGCTGCGCTCGCGGCGGACGTCCAGCTCAGACACGGAGAAGCCGCGAATGGTGGTGACGATGTCGCGCAGGCTGTCGCCTGCTGGGCCAACGTCTTTGTTACGGACGTCTTGTAGCATCGCTTGAGAGATGGTCTGCAATTCGGCCTGTGCAGCGGAGCCAAAAGACACGATCGAGTTGGTGTTGCTCATGTCCAGCTCAGCCATGCGCTTGGTGATTTCCGCAGAGACGGGCGCGTTTGCTTCGGCCAACGGCACAATGGCGTTGGCCTCCACCGGTTCGGGCAAGGCAACGGTGGCTTCGGTGATTTCCGCCAAAGCGGCTTCGGCTTTTTGTTTTACGATCTCAGACATTTAAATCCACCCTTCCCGGTAGGTCACATGTGTTATCAGCTGTCGCGGCGCATGCCTTCGCGCTCCAGGCGCTCGCGCAGCACGTCAATTTCGATGGTCAGGTCACCGCGATCTTCCAGCAGGAGTTTCTGCGTGCGGGCGGCGAAGTTTTCTTCCAGATCGTCCAGCAGTGCGAGGTAGTCGGCGCGGGCTTGGACGTCTTGTGTGCGGCTGTAGATGTCGGCAAATTTCTCGGTCGCGTCTTTGGCGCCGAGCAAATAGACGCCGAGGTAGCGGCGTGCCGCGGTGAGGTCGCGCGGGTCTTCTTCTACCGTGCGGAACAGGTCGCGGGCGGTGGATTGGAAGGCCGAGACGCGGCGTTCGACACTGCGGTCTCCGGCGCGGGCAATGGCGTCGCTCATGGCGCGCAGGTGTTCTTCGGCCTCTTCCACGGCGCGGGCGACCCGGTCGGTTTGGTGACGGTTGGTGCCCTCCATGCCTTTGTCCGACATAGGATCGAGACCAAAGGCAAAGCTGTGCAGCAGGCCGCCAACCACGGCAAAGATGCCTGCCTCGATGGAGCCGTGACCTGCAAAGCCTGCAATTGCCAATCCAAGGCCAGTCAACACAGACCCGAGCAGTTTGCGCGGGAGCGCTGGGCGGCGGGCGACCTTGCGGGCGTCATAGGCCTCTTGAGCAAACATGCCTTCGCGGGTCATCCAAGCCGCGAGAAGCAGGACGCCAAGCGCCATCAGATATTGCACCATGACGATGGGCTCAGATGTGAAGGCTTTCCAGATCAGGGGCAGCGGCGCGAGGAACAGCAGGTTAACGCGCCCGCCCGCGCGGCTGCGCTTGGCATTGCGAAAGCCATCGTCGCTGCTGGCACCTTGGGCGCCGCCAGGGCTGTATTTGCCGCCAAATTTCTGAGCCATCAGGCGCCTCCCGTGAAAGAGACGTAGAAGATCAACAGAACCAACAGGCCAAAGGCCAGCTTCTGTAACCCGGTTGATGACATGCCCACTCCACCCTGCGCTAAGTTATGGAGAAATCTAAGAAGTCTGCTGCGCGATGGCTAGGGGGAAGTTTTGGGAAAGCGGCGCATTGCCGAAGCAAGTCCGCTTTTAAATCAGTTATTTGCGACGACGCGTGGGTTTGCGGCGTTTTTCTTCCGGAATCGCGCCGTCCAGACCCAATTGGTCGCGCACCACGCGGCGGCGCAATTCTTCGACTTCGCCTTGTTTCAGCTGACCCAGTTGGAAGGGGCCGTAAGACACGCGGATCAGGCGGTTCACGGTGAGGCCGATGGCCTCCATGGCGCGGCGGATTTCGCGGTTTTTGCCCTCGCGCAGGCCGACGGTGACCCAGGCGTTGGCGCCTTGTTGGCGGTCCAGTGTGATGTCCATGGGCTGGAAGCGTTCTCCGTCGACCTCAATGCCTTTGCGCAAAGGGGCAAAGGTGTCCTCGGTAGGGCGGCCGTTGATTCTGACGCGGTACTTGCGCAGCCAACCGGTGCTGGGCAGTTCCAGCTTGCGCTTCAGGCCGCCATCGTTGGTCAGAAGCAGCAGGCCTTCGGAGTTGAGGTCAAGCCGGCCAACAGTCATCACGCGTGGGAGGTTCTCTGGCAGTTTGTCAAAGATCGTCTCGCGGCCCTTTTCATCGCGGTTCGTGGTCACCAGTCCGGCGGGTTTGTGGTAGAGCCAAATGCGCTCGTGATCCGGCTCACCAATCAGCTTGCCGTCCACGGTGATGCGGTCTTTGGCGGTGACGTTTAGCGCCGGGCTGTCGAGTTTCTTGCCGTTTACGGACACGCGGCCTGCCTCGATCATGCGTTCCGCATCGCGACGCGAGGCCACGCCTGCGCGGGCCAGTACCTTGGCGATGCGATCTCCCTCGCGTTTGGGCGCGTCAGAGGCCGGTTGCGCCGACGCCTTGCGCGGTTTGGACGGGCGCGGCTTGGCGGCGTTTGGTTTCGCGTTCGGGCGACGGGAGGAGGGGGGCTTTTGAGACATGTCTCCGTTTACCTGCGAAACGGGGATTGCGAAAGGGGGCTTGGCAGGGCAAGTCTGCCCCATGACCTTTCGGAGCCATATGGACCTTGCGCTAGAGGAAGCACGCGCCGCTGCTGCACGTGGCGAAGTGCCTGTGGGCGCAGTGATTGTTGGACCGGATGGCGCGGTTCTGGCCTCGGCGGGCAACAGGACGCGGGAGGATCTGGACCCAACGGCCCACGCCGAGGTGCTGGCGATGCGCGCGGCCTGTGCCAAGATTGGCAGCGAACGGCTGGTCGGCTGCGATCTGTATGTGACGTTGGAGCCGTGCCCGATGTGCGCCAGTGCCATAAGTCAGGCGCGGATTGCGCGGGTGTACTATGGCGCGGCAGACCCCAAATCTGGCGGTGTGGCGCAGGGGCCGCGGGTGTTTGCCCATCCGCAAAGCCATCATGTGCCAGAGGTCTATGACGGCCTTGCGGCGGAAGAGTGCGAGGCGCTGCTCAAGGCGTTTTTTGCCGAACGCCGCTGAGGCCTTACAGGTCGATTGGGACCATGACTTCTGGTTCGATCACGTCAACGCCGGGCAGACCTGTGGCGAGCACGTCTGCGGATTGCTCCAGAATCGGAAAGGTTTTGTAGTGGCAGGGGATCACGGTTTTGAAGTTGAAATAGCGTTTGGCGGCATAGGCTGCGCCCGCCATGTCCATGGTGAAATGACCGCCAGCAGAAAGAATGCCCACGTCGGGTTTGTAATAATCCCCCATCCAATCCATGTCCGCCATGATGTCGGTGTCGCCTGAGATATAAAGGGTGCGGCCTTCGGCGCGGAGAATGTAGCCAACTTCCGAGCCGGCGGCTTTGGGGCCTTGATCCGTACCAAATGTCGAGCTGTGAGAGGCAGGCACCATGGTGAGACTGACGCCGTCACCCAACTCTACCGTGCCGCCTTTGTTGAAACCAACAGTGTCCAAATGCTCGTGCTCGTTCCAGTAAGACATGAGGTCGTATTGGCCGACGATGGGACAGGAGAGCTTGCGCGCCAGGGGCAGCATGTCGGCGACATGGTCAAAATGTGCGTGGGTCAGGATCAGATGGGTGGCGTTTGCTACCGCCGCTTCGTGTTGCTCTTCGGGCAGAACCGGGTTGCCGGTGAGCCAAGGGTCGACAAGCAACACCAGATTTCCGGTTTCGATGCGAAAAGAGCCATGTCCAAGCCAAATCAGTTTCATGCCAAATCTCCTGCTGAATATCTGTCACAGTAGCACGCAATTGATGCTTTGGAAGGGGAGGTGTTGCGCCCAAGAGCGGGCAAGCGCTTGCACCATATTCCCGTGCGCGCTAAAGGCTGAGGGCACGTCCGCAACGAGAGAGTCTTGCCCCATGTCGATTGACGAAAGCACCGCCGCCAAAGTGGCCAAACTGGCCCGTATCAAGGTTGAAGAAGATGCCCTGCCTGCGCTGGCACAGGAATTCAATGCCGTGCTGGGTTTCATTGAGCAACTGAATGAAGTTGACGTAGACGGCGTGGAGCCGATGGTGTCCGTGACCCCGATGCGTTTGAAGCGTCGTGAGGATGTGGTGACCGATGGCGATCAGCAGGAGAAAATTCTGAGCAACGCGCCGGACGCGCGTGAAGGCTTCTTTGCCGTTCCCAAAGTGGTGGAGTGATCCGGCTTTTAAGCCGTTGATCCCCTGACAATAGATTTTGCCCCACATAGAGAGGCGCCCGATATGACCGATCTGACCAAACTCACCCTGGCTGAAGCCCGCGACAAGCTGCGTGCCGGTGATGTGACTTCCGTTGAACTGACTGAGACCTTTTTGATGGCAATCGACGAAGCCGATGCGCTGAACGCGTTTGTGCACAAGACGCCTGAGATTGCGCTGGAACGCGCCAAGGCGGCGGATGCCCGGATTGCCCAAGGTGACGCGCCAGACATGTGCGGCCTGCCAATTGGCATCAAAGACCTGTTCTGCACCAAAGGTGTGGCGTCCCAAGCGGCGAGCGGCATTCTGGAAGGCTTTACACCTGAGTATGAATCCACGGTTTCCCAAAAACTGGAAGATTCCGGTGCAGTGATGCTTGGTAAGCTGAACATGGATGAGTTTGCGATGGGCTCTTCCAATGAGACCTCTGTTTATGGCAACGCGATCAACCCATGGCGTCGCGGCAATGACGAAGCGGCGCTGACCCCTGGCGGCTCTTCTGGTGGGTCTGCGGCGGCTGTTGCGGCGGATTTGTGTCTGGCGGCAACCGGTACCGACACCGGTGGTTCGATCCGTCAGCCTGCGGCGTTTACCGGCATCACTGGTATTAAGCCAACCTATGGCCGGTGTTCCCGTTGGGGCGTGGTGGCCTTTGCTTCTTCGCTCGATCAAGCAGGCCCAATGACCAAAGACGTACGAGACGCGGCCATCATGCTTGAGGCGATGTGTGGTCACGACGAGAAAGACAGCACTAGTGTCGATTTGCCAGTGCCAAACTTTGAAGCCATGCTGACCGGCGACATTCGCGGCAAGAAGATTGGTATTCCAAAAGAGTACCGTATGGACGGTATGCCAACCGAGATCGAAAAGCTCTGGGCCGACGGCACCGAGATGCTCAAAGCGGCAGGGGCGGAGATTGTCGACATCTCCCTGCCGCACACAAAATACGCATTGCCAGCCTACTACGTGATTGCGCCAGCGGAGGCGTCTTCCAACCTCGCGCGCTATGATGGTGTGCGCTACGGTCACCGTGCCACTTTGGCGGCGGGCGACGGCATCACCGAGATGTATGAAAAGACCCGCGCCGAAGGTTTCGGCCACGAGGTGCAGCGCCGCGTGATGGTTGGGACCTATGTGCTGTCCGCAGGTTTCTATGACGCTTACTACAACCGTGCGCGTCGTGTTCGGACGCTGATCAAGCAGGACTTCGAGAACGTCTTTGCTCAGGGCATCGATGCGATCCTGACGCCAGCGACACCGTCTGCGGCCTTTGGTCTGGGTGAAATGACCGATGCCGATCCGATCCAGATGTATCTGAACGACGTGTTCACCGTGACCGTGAACCTTGCTGGTCTGCCAGGTGTGTCGGTGCCAACCGGTCTGGACAGTCAGGGTCTGCCACTGGGCCTGCAGCTGATCGGCCGCCCTTGGGAAGAGGGTGATCTGCTGAACACCGCCTATGCGCTGGAGCAGGCGGCAGGTTTTGTGGCCAAACCAGGCAAATGGTGGTAAAGCTGCTGCAAAACTAAGAGCAGTTAAGGCAGATCATGAAACGTAGCATTGGGGCCATTTGTGCGCTGGTCGCGCTGAGCGCGTGCCAGCCGGCCGTGCCAGACAGCGCCGCAGGCGTGTTTTACGACGAGAAAACCGGAGAGCATCGGCGGACGGCCTTGCCGCCTGCGAATGCAGTCTCGCAGGAGACCATCCCGGACGCACCACAGATTGCGACGATCGAACCGGCGCCCGTGGTGGCCACCGTGCCGCCCGCGCAATCCGTAGCATCTACGCCCTTGGTCACCACCACTACTGCACAGCCGCAAACTGCGGCAGCGGCGGCGAGCACGGTGCCATCCGCAAGCTCCACTGCGTCAGCCGCCAACGATGCGGCCAGCATTGCCAGTGAGACCACGGCTGCTTTGGCGGCGGCGTCTGCCAATTCCGGTGTGCAGCCGTTGCACGCAAGTCCAAGCAACCCAGCGCCTCAGGTGTTCTCCAATCCGGGCATTTCGGATGAGAATGACTTTGCAGCTGTCGATGGACGGCGTTCCATTGAGGCAGACGCCGCACGTCGGGCGCAGAACAAAGCCAACTACACTGTGATCCAGCCCACTGCTGTGCCGGTGCGCACGGGAGATGCTGGGCCAAACATCGTGGCTTATGCTCTGGAGACCAAGCACCCTGTTGGCACAAAGGTGTACAGCCGACTGAAGATTGGTGGCGCGTCGCGCTATGAAAAAGCTTGTGCCAAGTTTGGCAGTGACGAGGCGGCGCAGCGGGCGTTTCTGGAAAAAGGCGGCCCTAAGAGAGATCGGCTTGGTGTTGATCCGGATGGCGATGGCTATGCCTGCAAATGGGATCCCAGCCCGTTCCGCGTGGCCGCCGGCAACTAAACATGCCTTCCAATTTGGACATTCTACAGCAGCCCTCCCCGAACTTCGGGGAGCGGCGGGATGGACAGCAGCCTGAACTGATTGTGATCCACTACACTGCGATGGATAGCGCGCAGGCGGCGATTGACTGGCTGTGTAATCCCGAAGCCGAAGTGTCAGCGCACTATGTGATTGCGCCGGACGGGGAGGTCACGCAGCTGGTGGCGGAAGAAATGCGGGCCTGGCACGCGGGTGTTGGCAGTTGGCAGGGTCAAGGGGATGTGAATTCCCGCAGCATTGGCATTGAGCTGTCCAACAAAGGCGATCACCCGTTTGCGGCGGCGCAGATGGACGCGCTGGAAGCTCTGCTGGTTGGTATTATGCAGCGTTGGGATATTGGCCCGGACGGCGTGATTGGACATTCCGACATGTCGCCGGGGCGTAAGATTGATCCTGGTCCGAAGTTTGATTGGCTGCGGCTGGCGCGTCAGAGGCTGGCTGTTTGGCCGGATCAAAGGCCTGCGGAGGCCGATTGGGAAAGCTGTGCCGCGCAATTTGGCTACGATTTGGACAACCCTAATTGTTTTGCCGCGTTTCGGGCGCGGTTTCGGCCTTGGGCTGAAGGGCTAAGTGACGCCGAGGATGCGCGCATTGCA
Organism: Shimia sp. MIT1388; assembly: GCF_047124445.1. GTDB lineage: Bacteria > Pseudomonadota > Alphaproteobacteria > Rhodobacterales > Rhodobacteraceae > Shimia. The sequence continues at coordinate 3,930,652 of NZ_CP138921.1, forward strand.
GCGCGGCTGGTGCAGGCCGCAGGCAGAGATTGACGCTTTCACGCCAAAGGCCTATTGCGGGGACGCGCAGAGAGCTGGATGGCCGCGGGGGCGTAAGCCCGCGAGGAAAGTCCGGACTCCACAAAGCAACGGTGCCGGGTAACGCCCGGCCGGGGAAACCCGAGGGAAAGCGCCACAGAGAACAGACTGCCCCGATCCGTCGGGGTCAAGGTGAAACGGTGGGGTAAGAGCCCACCGCGCGGCTGGCAACAGCGGCGGCACGGCAAGCCCCACCGGGAGCAATGCCAAATAGGGACCGCGCGTGGCGCTAGCCACAGGAGCGCTTTGCTCCGAGCAGGTCCGGGTTGGCAGCTTGAGGTGTCTGGTAACAGGCACCCTAGATGAATGGTCATTGAACCGGCTTCGGTCGGGGAACAGAATCCGGCTTATAGGCTCTCTGCGCGTCACCTTCCCATTTTGCACAAGACAAACAGAGGCTTGCCGCCATAGGGTGTTGGCAAAACACATGAGGCTGCCATGAGTATTGTCGAAGAATTTGCCCTGCGCCAAAGCATCCGCTTGGGATTGCTTGTTGTGGGGCTGTTGGCGGCAGTGATTTATGCCGTGGCCTTTTGTCATCGGCCGCCGAGCGTCTGGAAGACGGTGGTGAAGACCATCCCGATGCCGGCCTTTGCGGCGGCAGTTGCTGTGAGCTTTGGTTCCTGGGCGGTGGTTGCGGCGCTGTTGCTTTCGGCGCTAGGCGATCTGGCGTTGTCGCGAGATGGAGAGAAGGCCTTTCTGGTCGGCTTGATTTCTTTTGCGGCGGCGCATGTAGCCTATGTGGTCTACTTTTGGGAGATCGGGGCTGGGCCGATGGCGATGCCTTTTTTGTTGGCGGCTCTGGTGGTTTTTGCCTTGTCGACAGAGCGTTGGTTGAGCCCGTTCACGGGTGAACTGCGCTGGCCGGTCAGAGCCTATGTGGCGATCATTTGTGCTATGGGGGCAACGGCTTTTGGATTGGTCGATCGGCCTTTGGCGGTGGCTGGGGCAGTGGCCTTTATGGCGTCCGATACGCTGTTGGCGATCCAGCTATTTCGCATGAAGCCAGATGCGGCTCTCCAACGCATGGTGTCGGTTGCCCTATGGGTGCTTTATGCCGGTGGGCAGTTCTTGATTGTGGCAGGCGTGGGCTGGGCGACCCCGCTCTTTTAAATTCCGTCAAATCAGACTAACTGGAAGCAAGCAGTTCCGGAGACCACCATGGCGTTTTTCTCAAAGCTCAAAGACAAGCTGTTCAAATCGTCGTCCAAGTTGGACGAGGGGCTTGAGGCGATTGTCGAAGATGGCGGCGAAGAGACCGAAGCGGTTGCGGTTGAGAGCCCTCCCGTAGAGCAGCCCGCGCCTGCCGCGGTTGAGGTGGACGCGGTGCCTGTCGTGGAAGAGAAAGCGCCTGTCGAGGCGCCCAAGTCCGGCATCCTGGCGCGCTTGACCGGCCAGAACCAAAGCGGCCCGGTTGTGAAGCGTGTGCTTGACGACGATATGCTGGAGCAGCTCGAAGAGCTGCTGATTGCCTCGGATATGGGCGTGGACACCGCGTTGCGCGTGACCGCCAATATCGCAGAGGGCCGGTTGGGCCGGCGCGTATCTACACAAGAGATCAAAGATATTCTTGCGACCGAAGTGGCGCGGATTATGGAAACTGTGGCGCGTCCGATGCCGCTCTATCCCTCCAAGCCGCAGGTTGTGCTGGTTGTTGGCGTGAATGGTTCTGGCAAGACCACCACCATTGGCAAGCTTGCGAGCCAGTTCCGGTCTGCGGGGAAGTCGGTGGTGATTGCTGCGGGGGATACGTTCCGGGCAGCGGCGGTGGAGCAGCTGCAGGTGTGGGGTGAGCGCGCAGGTGTGCCGGTTTTGACAGCACCGGAAGGTTCCGACCCTGCGAGCTTGGCGTATGATGCGATGACCAAGGCGGAAGCCGAGGGGGCGGACCTGTTGATGATCGACACCGCCGGGCGTTTGCAGAACCGTCAGGACCTGATGGAAGAGCTTGCCAAGATCGTGCGAGTGATCCGCAAGAAAGACCCGGACGCGCCGCACAACACGCTGTTGGTGCTGGACGCCACGACCGGCCAAAATGCGATCAGTCAGGTGGAAACCTTCCAGAAGCTGGCCGATGTGTCCGGCCTGGTGATGACCAAGCTGGATGGCACCGCGAAGGGCGGCATCCTTGTAAGCCTTGCGGATAAATTTGGCCTGCCAATCCACGCGATTGGGGTGGGCGAGCAAATTGATGATCTGCAACCCTTTGACCCTGAAGAGTTTGCCGCGGCCTTGATTGGTCTGGAGCAAGGGTGAGCTTGTGCCGATCAGATGAGAGCCTGACATGAGCGCTTGGCTGGTCTCTTTGGAAGGGACTGCCGCTGGTCAACAATTGGCCTTGGCTTTGGCGTTGTCCGCCGCTTTTTTACACGCGGTGTTTGGCGCGCTTCAAAAAGGCCGGCATGATCCTTGGCTCACGCGCGGGGCCATTGATTTCAGTTACGCCGCCATGGCGGCGCCCTTTGCGCTGTTTGTCGTGCCGTGGCCGGAGCCGCATATGTGGCTGATTTTCCTTGGAGCCTTTGTGATCCACACCGGGTACAAGTTGCTGCAGAGCTGGGCCTACACCAAAGGCGCGTTCACCGTGGTCTATCCGGTGGTGCGCGGGGTGGGGCCGTTTTTCACGGTCATTGGCGCCTATCTGATTTTTGGCGAGACCTTCAGCGGGTTGCAGTGGTTTGGAGTAGCCGTCCTGATGGCAGGCATTCTTGGTCTTGCGGTCTATAACATGGTGTTCATGACCCAAGGACGGGAGACCCTGCTGGCCGCGATGGTGATTGCAGTGTTCACCGGCTTTTTTGTGGCGCTTTATACCACCTATGATGCGTTTGGTATCCGCGCCACTGCAGACCCTTTCACCTTTCTCGCATGGTTCTTCCTGATCGACGGTTTGGTGTTCCCGGTTTTGGCGACCATGAAATATCGCGCGATGGTGCACCCGCCAGCCCTTGGTCCGTTGATGACACGCGGCGTCATTGGCGGGTTGGTGGCTTTTGCGAGCTTTGGCTCGGTCATGCTGGCGACACGTTTGGACAATGTGGGCGAGGCGGCCGTTTTGCGGGAAACCTCGCCGGTGTTTGCGGCGCTGATCGGGTGGCTTGTGCTGAAAGAAACCGTGGGCCCGCGCAGGATTGCTCTGATGGCATTGATTGCGCTGGGGGCTGTGATAGTGGAAGTGGGCAGGCAATAGGAACGCGCGATGGCTGAGAGTACTTCTGAGAAAAAGATCAACCCAATGCTGAAGATGGGTTTGGAGTTGGGACCGATTGTGGTGTTCTTTGTCGCCTATCTGCGGCTGCGGGACCAAACCATTGAAATCGGCGGCATAGCCTATGACGGGTTTATTGTTGCCACGGCTGGGTTTATTCCGCTGTTGATCCTGACAACCGGTATTTTGTGGAAGCTGACCGGCAAGCTCTCGAAGATGCAGGTGGCCACTTTGGTGCTGGTGATCCTGTTTGGCGGACTGTCGGTGTGGCTCAATGACGAGCGGTTCTTCAAGATGAAGCCAACCATGATCTACCTGCTGTTTGGTGGCGCGCTTGGTGTGGGGCTGTTGCGTGGGCAAAGCTATTTGAAGTTTGTTATGGAAGAGATGATGCCTCTGAAAGAAGAGGGCTGGATGTTGTTGACCAAGCGGTTGACGGCGTTTTTCATCGGGCTGGCGGTGCTGAACGAGGTGATCTGGCGCACTCAGAGCACGGACACCTGGGTTTACTTCAAGACCTTTGGCCTGACCGCGGCGGTGTTCGTTTTCTTCATGACACAGGGCAAGATTTTCCAGGACTACGCGCTGGAAGAAGAGGCCGAGGAGGGCTGAGGCAGCTTTTCATCTGCGTGCTGCAGAGCACTCATACATTCCGCCAGTTGCATCTCTGCCAGACCTGCGGCAGAGTTTTGCAAAGTATGTTTGATTTGAGCAGGTTGCGTTTTGCACACTATGGTTGTTGTCGAGGATTTGGGGCCTGTTCGATCCCGGTTCTCTGAAGTGATTTCCGCCCATCCAGAGCTTCAGCTTCTGGGCGCGCACGCCACGTTGAAAGCGGCGAAAGATCATCTGCGTTGTCACGTTCCTGATGTGCTGCTGGTGGACATTGGGTTGCCCGACGGTTCCGGCATAGAGTTGATCCGGGAGATTCAGGAGCGCAACCTGCCAACGCTGGCGCTGGTGATTTCGATCTACGGGGATGAGCAGACGGTGATTCCGGCTTTGGAGGCCGGGGCGGCGGGGTATTTGTTGAAAGATCATCCGCCGGAGCAGATCCCAGAGGCAATTTTCCAGATGATGGCGGGCGGGGCGCCAATCAGCCCAGCCATAGCACGGCATATGCTCAAGCGGTTCCGCCCAACGGAGACAGAGGCAGAAGAGTTGCTGGAGCACCTGACCCCGCGCGAGCGGGAAGTGCTGGAGATGGTTGGGCGCGGCTATACATCGTCTGAAATTGCCGAGTTGTCGGGCAAATCCTATCACACGGTCACGACCCATGTGCGCAACATCTACCGCAAGCTGGCGGTGAACTCTCGGGCAGAGGCGGTGAGCAAAGCCATGCGCTTCGGCCTGTTGGATGGCGCGCGTGAGTGAGCTGAGGACGCAGCAGGCCCCCGCGCGGTGGAAGCTGTGGGTTGGTGTGGCGCTGTTTGTGTCCCTGACGCTGTCCTTTCTGGTGCTGACACAAGAATCTGCACCAGTGCCGCCCAAGTCTTCGGCGGTGCAATCTGTCACTGAAGTGCGCGTTGTAGGGGATGCACAAGGCTTGCGTCGGTCTTTGCCATTCTCCCCTGCGCCAAAGGATCCGCAGGGGACTTCCACGCGCTTGCGTTTTGAAGTGATGCTGGAGGATATTGTCTTGTCCATGCGGCCCAGCCTGTATGTGCCGCATTTCGCGCAGGCGATGGAAATCACGGTCAATGGGCAGGCCAATCCGACGGATTTGCCAATTGGCGCGCGCGCTTACAATTGGAACAGGCCAGCCTTGGTGCGTTTGGACAATCGGCACCTTCGGGTGGGGGAGAATGTGGTTGAAATTCAGTTGAGTTCCACCAGCCCTTTTTCGCAGGTCTACTTGTCCCGTATGATGGTGGGGCCCTACGATGCGCTGGCGCCGGTATGGCGCGCGCGCATGGCGGCCCGTGTGGATGTGTTGCAGCTGCTGAACACCATTCTGTTTTGGTTGTCGTCTGCCATGGGAATCCTCTTTCTCTTGCGTCCCAAAGAACGTCAGTTTGGCTGGTTTGCCGCCGGGATCACGTTTACTGCGCTGTATAACCTGAATTTTCTGGTCGCTCAGCCGCCAGTACCGATCGCCTGGTGGCAGAGCCTGCTTCTGGTCAGCCTGGGGCTGGGGATGGTTTGCCTGTTCAAGGCGTCGGCTTCATCCGGGGCCGGTCGCACTCACTGGTTTGGACGCGGAATCGATCGCGTGTTTCTGGCGGGTGCCGTTGGCCTGATCGCGTTGTATGGCCTGCATGATGTGCTGTCTGCCGCTGGCGCTCTGTCGCGGGAGCGGACGCAGTTGCTGAGTTATGGGCTCTATACCATTGTGGTGTGTCAAGCCTGGTTTGTTCTGGTCAAATTTGCCGGTGCGTTGGATCGGTTGGAGACCATCAATGCCGATCTGGACGTGCGGGTGCAGGCCCGGGAGGCCGAGCTGGCCGCGCTTCACGCGCGGCAAGTTGAGGATGCACGGGATCGGGCCAAAGCGGCAGAGAGAGAGCGGCTGATGCAGGACATGCACGACGGTGTTGGCGGCCGGATCATGTCGGCCATCTCGCTTCTGGAGCAGGAGGAAATCGGGGTGAAAGGCGCGCGGGATGAGCTGCGCACCTGTATGGAAGACGTGCGGTTGATTGTGGAGAGCCTCGACAATGACGCCGGTGACCTTAACGCGGCTCTTGCCGATTTCCGCTTTCAGGCGGCCCCGCGGCTTCAACGGCAAGGGATCATCATGCGCTGGCAGGTGGAGGCCTTGAATACGGATGTGCCGCCGGAGCATGTGCTACACATTCTGCGTATCTTGCAAGAAACCGTCACTAACGTGCTGCGCCATGCGCAGGCCACAACTATCTTTGTGTCGGCACAGCAGCAGGGTGGCACCACCGTCATCGAGGTGCGCGATGACGGGCGCGGCTTGCCTGATGAAGGGGCGCGGAGTTCTGGGCGTGGCTTGGGCAATATTCGCAAACGCGCGGTTGCGATTGGGGCCGAGGCAATCTGGCACAGCGATGCGAGTGGCACTTCCTTAAGGTTGAGCGTCGCCGGAAATAGCTAGTTCTTGCGATTGTGGTTCGAGGCCCGCTGGCTCAGAATTTCACCTGCTTCAATACATTGTTTTTGATCGGATTTTTGATGAAACGGGTCTTTGTCACGATTTTCATGTTGGTGGGATTGTCAGGGTTTTTGGTATCAGGATTTGCCACCAGCTATGAGCGCTCGGTCAAAGCCTGGCCGCAGTACCCGGCGGTGGTGGAGCGTTCCGAAATCTTCACAGGACGCAGCCCCGAAGGCGGTGTCCGTTACAGTGCGGACGTGGCTTACACCTACGAAGTGGCGGGGCGGCAGTATCGGTCGCTGCAGTTCGGGATCGGCAGTTTTTCCACGTCCTCCCGTGCCACTATTCGGGAAATGCTAGCGCCCTTTCCTGAGGGCGCGGAGGTTATGGCTTACGTGAACCCGGATGACGCCGGGGATGCGGTTCTGGCGCCGGACACAGATTTGTTTTTCTGGGTCGGCGCTGTAATTGGCGGGGTGTTTGCCGCCATTGCGGTACTGATGTGGCTGTTGGTGCCTGCAGAGCTGTTTGTGTGGCGTGGGGTGCGCTGGACGACGCACCGCTGGGATCACGAGTAAGTGCCGGGGTCTGGCACAGGTCTGTCCGGATTGAACGCGCCTGTAGCCAGACCAATGCGTGACATCTGCCCGAAGACCGATGCAACAATCAAACCAATGACTGCCGAAATACCCACGCACTTGTAACCAAACACTTTTTGAAAAGATCTTGGTGCTAAAATATGTACTTGGGATGCGCGAGACGGCAGCCGAAATAAATCACTAACCTTAGGTATTTTCCGGATCGCCGCGCATGTTAGCGACAAAAGCATTCAGGCGGGGCCGTTTTTTCTACTGCCCGAACAGATCGGCTTGGATCCAGGTGTCGGATCGGTCCGCGCGCAGATCGGCATGCAGAGCCCGCCCGCGCCGCAGGGCAGGACGCTCCCACAAGGCTTTGAGCCAGCGGGCCATGTGGGGTTTGTCCTCCAGCGTTTGCTCTTGCCCTTCCCACAAGGAAGCCCAGCCCCAGACGGACATGTCTGCGATAGAGTAGAAATCGCCTGCCAGGTACTCGTTCTCGGCTAATCGGCGATCCAGCACGCCGTAGAGGCGGGCGGTTTCGTCGCGGTAACGGTCTTTCGCGTAGGCGATGTCTTCAGGCGCGTATTTCAGGAAGTGATGGGTTTGGCCGGCCATAGGGCCAAGCCCGCCCATTTGCCACATCAGCCATTCTTCCACGGCGACACGCTCCCGTTCTGTTGTGCCCATAAATGTGCCGGTCTTGCGCGCGAGGTAGAGCAGGATTGCGCCGCTTTCAAAGACTGAGATGGGCTGACCGTCTGGCCCGTTTGGATCAACAATCGCGGGCATGCGGTTGTTAGGGGCGAACTTGAGGAAGTCCGGCGCAAATTGGTCGCCCTTGCCAATATTAATCAGGTGCGTGGTGTAGGGCAGCGCCATTTCCTCAAGCGCGATGGAAATCTTCCATCCGTTGGGGGTGGGCCAGTAGTAGAGGTCGATTGGATCAGCGGTAAGGTCAGACATGGGCGCTCCTGTTGCGGTGCCCAAAGTTGCCTGTTTCAGGCAGTGCCGCAAGGGGGCGGTTTGAGGTCGGTGCGGCTGGCCGTGGGCAGCGTGTGGCGCGTGAGTTGTGATTTCAGGAGCGAGAGGGGCAAGGATTGGGGGTGCCGCAGCAAGGAGCCGTAAAACGCCATTGCGCCGGGCCGCAGATAAGGCGACCAGTGGCAGAGCCAATGCTTAGGGGGCGCGATGGTGTATCCCATTTTGGCGAGGCTCTCCAAGCTAGGGGCATCGCCCAGTCGAATTGTGACGGCGTTGCGGGCTTCAAATCCGCGACCGATGGAGCGATCATGTGCTGGGTTGCGCCCAAGTAGGCGCTCAAACAGGATGTCGTAGAAGGCATTTTCTGAGCTTACGACATTGAACAGCTCTGCGGTGCGCCCAGCTGGCGTGCGCAGGGCCAATGCAACGCAAGGGCGGAACACAGCGCCGTTGAGCAAGACAATACGGCCTACGTCTCCGGCTTGTAGGCGGCGCAGCGTACTGAGAGCGACATAGGCGCCCATGGAGTGACCAATCAGGTGGATTTGACGGTCGGGGGCAATGTCGCGCAGCTCAGTGATCAGCTTTGCGAGCGCGTGAGAGGCGCGCAACGCGGAGCGCAGCGCTTGTTTTAGCGAGCCCCGGGCGTTCCAGCCAAAGGCGACCCCGAGGCCGGTGTTGTGCGATGTATCCAAGTAACCCAAGCGTTGCGGCCAACTGATGGCTTTGCCGCACGTGGCGTCGTGGGCGGCAAAGATATGGCTGTGTGGGCAATGATCTGGGTCGTTTGGGTCAAACTTGTATCCGTGCAGCATGATCGTGATCGGGCCAGTTGGTGGCATCGCCCGGCGCAACGCAGGCCAAAGGGAGGTTTTGGTACTGTGCAGTACCGGGTTTCTGCCTTCTGCGTTGATCCGAATAAGCGCCATGGCGGCTTCCCCTTTCACCTAAATCCCAGTGTTGCGCGAAAATGTGCAGATTGCGTAAAGCCCGCGTCACAGCTTGGTGAAGGCGCCTGTGTGGCTTGACCTTTGATGCGTTCAGGCGTAATCCGCAGGCGTGGCGATTTGTTACCGGATTGCGGGCCACGTTAAAGATGCCGCTAAAGAGGTCAGGACGAAGGAGCCCCTTCCGCTTGGCCGGAACGGGGCTTTTTATTTGGGCCGGTCAGAGAGGCCCGGGAGAGATGACATGAGCGATTGGAACAAACGCACAAAGCTGGTGCATGGCGGTACACGGCGCAGCCAATACAAAGAGGTCAGCGAGGCGATTTTCCTGACACAGGGCTTTGTCTACGACAGCGCAGAGCAGGCCGAGGCCCGCTTTATCGAAACCGGTGCAGATGAATTCATCTATGCGCGCTATGGCAACCCAACGGTGGCGATGTTCGAAGAGCGCATTGCGGCGCTTGAGGGGGCGGAAGATGCCTTTGCCACAGCCAGCGGCATGGCGGCGGTCAGCGGTGCGTTGACCTCTATGCTGAAGGCGGGCGACCACGTGGTGTCGGCTAAGGCGCTGTTTGGCTCGTGTATCTATGTGTTGCAGGACATTCTGGGCCGCTATGGCGTGGAAGTGACCTTTGTCGATGGCACGGATTTGGCGGCCTGGAAAGCCGCGATGCGCCCGGACACCAAAGCGGTGTTCTTTGAAAGCATGTCCAACCCGACGCTGGAGGTGATCAACATCACCGCCGTCGCACAGATCGCTCATGAGGTTGGCGCGACGGTTTTGGTGGACAACGTGTTCTCGACACCGGTGTTTTCCAACGCGATTGAACAAGGCGCGGATGTGGTGATCTACTCGGCGACCAAGCATATCGACGGCCAAGGCCGCGCGTTGGGCGGGGTGGTTCTGGGCACCAAAGACTTCATCCGCGGCACGCTTGAGCCGTACATGAAGCACACGGGTGGCAGCATGAGCCCGTTTAATGCCTGGGTGATGCTGAAAGGTCTCGAGACCATTGATCTGCGTGTGCGGGCGCAGGCAGAGAGTGCTTTGGCCATTGCATCAGCTCTGGAAGGCCATCCGGCTTTGGAGCGCACCATTTACCCGGGGTTGGAAAGCCACGCGCAGGCAGCTTTGGTGAAGAAACAGCTGGGCGGCAACGGCGGCACGGTTCTGTCTCTGGACATCAAAGGCGGGCGCGAAGCGGCGTTCAAGTTCCTGAACGCGCTGGAGATTGCGGTGATTTCCAATAACCTCGGTGATGCAAAGTCGATTGCCACGCATCCGGCGACCACGACCCACCAGCGCCTGACGGATGAGGTGAAGGCAGACCTTGGCATCACACCTGGCTTGGTGCGGTTCTCCGTTGGGTTGGAAGACACAGATGATCTGATCAAGGACATCACCCACGCAATTGAGGCCTCACAAGCCTAAAGTTGGCAGGAACTCGGGCTAAGATATGGGCGCGCGACGGACAGGTCGGGCGCCCTTTGCGTCAGTAGCTACGGTGTGAACCAAGGTGTCGTTTTTTGCGTATGGGTTAACGATATTAGCATTTTGTCGGCGGACTGACTAAGTTAGTGAAGCGGCAGCAGGGAAAAGGCGCTTGGCTATGAATGTTCAAACTTCCAAGACCCAGACTGAATTGACACGGGAAGAGGCAGCGGAGGCGTTGGCGCGTTTGCGGGCCTGGGCGCAGTCTGCGTCCGTGACCGAGATTGCCGAGCTGGACCCGGCGGTTGCGCGGTTGCTGCCGGATCAGCCACTTGCGAACTACCCTGATTTGTCGCGCCAATACCCAGAGGATTTTGAGGCCACGCCGGAATATCGCGCGACATTGCCCGACCTGCAGAACGGTCCGGAGAGCTTGATCAAAGGCGAGAAGCAGCAAATCCAACACGTGGGGATTTCAAACTTCCGCCTGCCGATCCGCTTTCACACCCGCGACAACGGTGACATTTCGCTGGAGACCAGCGTCACCGGTACGGTCAGCCTGGAGGCCGACAAGAAGGGCATCAACATGTCCCGGATCATGCGGTCGTTTTACAAGCACGCAGAGAAGACCTTTAGCTTCAGTGTGATGGAAGCGGCCTTGGCGGATTACATCACCGATCTGGAGAGCTTTGATGCGCGGCTGCAGATGCGGTTTTCCTATCCGATGAAGATTAAGTCGCTGCGGTCTGGTCTTGAAGGCTATCAGTATTACGACATTGCGCTGGAGAAGGTGCAGCACGGCGAGACCACGCATAAGATCATGCATTTGGACTATGTGTATTCCTCAACCTGCCCGTGTTCTTTGGAATTGAGTGAGCATGCGCGGATGTCACGCGGGCAGTTGGCCACGCCCCATTCGCAGCGGTCTGTGGCGCGGATTTCGGTGGAGATTGTAGATCGTCCACGGGTGTGGTTCGAAGACCTGATTGATCTTGCGCGCGCGGCTGTGCCGACAGAGACGCAGGTTATGGTGAAGCGCGAAGACGAGCAGGCCTTTGCTGAGTTGAATGCGGCCAATCCGATTTTTGTGGAAGATGCCGCGCGGTTGTTCTGCGAGAAGTTGAAAGCCGACCCGCGCATTGGCGATTTCCGTGTGATTGCGAGCCATCAGGAAAGCTTGCACAGCCATGATGCTGTATCGGTGCTGACCGATGGGCCCTTGTTCGCCTCAGAAAGCATCGATCCAAAACTGTTCACCACGCTGTTTCACGTCGGGTAACTTGGCGGCGCGGTTGGATCGCGTTGCGTCGTTTGCAAGATAGAACAGGGGCTTACGCACTGCCGGTTGTTCGGAGAGAGATGGAACGCGCTTGACAGCGGCTGGCGCAAACGCCAACCCTGCGGCCATGCTGGACTTACGACCCGTTGGATATGTGATCGGCCTTTTGGTGGCGATGTTGGGCGTGGCGATGCTGCTGCCCATGCTTGTGGACCTGTTGGACGGCACGGCACATTGGGAAGCCTTCTTTGTGAGCGCCGTTGTCACTTGCCTTGCCGGCGGCATGGTTGCCTTGTCCTGTCACAACGGACGCGGTGATGGGTTGTCGTTGCAGCAGACCTTCTTGCTCACCACCGGTGTTTGGCTGGCGCTGCCAATGTTTGGCGCTTTGCCCTTCATGTTGGGCGCGACCGAGGCGCGGGTGGTCGATGCGTTTTTTGAAGCGATGAGTGGATTGACGACCACAGGGTCAACGGTGTTTTCGGGGCTGGATGAGTTGCCGCGTGGGATGCTGTTGTGGCGTGGATTGCTACAATGGCTGGGCGGCATTGGTATCATTGTTGTGGCGATGGTATTTCTGCCAGAATTGCGCGTTGGGGGGATGCAAATCTTCCGCAGCGAGGGTTTTGACACCTTTGGGAAAATCCTGCCGCGGGCCACGGAAATCAGTAGCCGTATTTCGGTGATTTACATCACACTGACAGTGGCTTGTGCATTGGCTTATGTCATCACCGGCATGAACCCGTTTGATGCGGTTGTGCATGCGATGACCACCATCGCCACAGGCGGTTTTGCCAACTACGATTCTTCGTTTGGGGCATTTTCTGTTGGCACAGAATACGTCGCGGTCGTGTTCATGTTGCTGGCAGCCTTGCCGTTTGTGCGCTTTGTGCAGCTCACCGCAGGCAGTGCGCAGCCTTTGCTGCAGGACTCGCAGATTCGGGCATTCTTTCTGACCGTGGCTGTGATCGTGATCATGCTCACCAGCTGGCAGGTTTTGAGCAATGGTTTGGGCAGTGAGGCGGGTTTTCGCAAAGTGCTGTTCAACACGACCTCTATTGTGACCGGCACCGGCTATGCCAGCGCGGACTATATGCAGTGGGGTGGGTTTCCTGTCTCAGTGCTGTTCTTTGCCGGTCTGATCGGCGGCTGCGCGGGGTCGACGGCCTGTTCCATCAAGGTCTTCCGGTATCAGCTGTTGTTTGCCACGATCAAAACCCAGATCCGCAAAATTCAGCACCCCAGCGGCGTGTTCACGCCAAGTTTCCAGGGGCGCAAGATTGACGACGACGTGCTGAGCTCTGTGATGAGCTTCTTTGTGTTCTTCACGGTGACCTTGGGTGGCTTGGCCGTTCTCTTGGGCATGACTGGGCTTGATTTTACCACGGCTTTGTCCGGCTCGGCGGCGGCATTGGCCAATATTGGTCCCGGATTGGGTGACATTATTGGCCCGGCCGGGAACTTTGCGACACTGAATGATGCGGCCAAATGGCTGTTGGCTGCGGGCATGTTGATTGGCCGGCTGGAGCTCTTGGCGGTCTACGTACTCTTTACGGTTCAATTCTGGAGGGCCTGATGGCGGCAATGGATCAGGAGATGCGTCCTTTGGGGGCGCAGATTTCGCACATGCTGAAAGCACGTGGTGTGGACGTCATTTTTGGCATTCCCGGCGTGCACAATGTAGAGATGTATCGCGGCATTGAAGAAGCCGGGATCACACATGTTTTGGCGCGTCATGAACAAGGCGCTGGCTTTATGGCCGATGGCTATGCACGGGCCAGCGGCAAGCCCGGCGTGGCCTATGTGATCACCGGGCCGGGGGTGTGCAATATTCTGACGCCGTTGGGGCAGGCCTATTCTGACAGTGTGTCGGTGCTGACCCTGTCGAGTTGTCTCGATGAGCATGTCGGGCATCGCGGCCAGTTGCACCAGATGCGCGATCAGCGCGGCGCGGCGGCGACAGTGTGTGATTGGTCCGAAGAGGCGCGCACACCGCGGGCGGCCTATGATTTGATTGACCGTGCGTTGGTGGAGTTTGAGACACAACGACCACGCCCCAAACACATCCAAGTGCCGATTGCTCTGTTGGGCGCAATGGCGCCTGACGCGCCAGCAGCTCAACCGGGCGCGATGGAGAGCCAAACGGGCTTTGCGGCTGGGGATATGCGGGGTGTGGCGCAGGATTTGCTCCAAGCCAAAAAGCCGTTGTTCATTTTGGGGGGCGGATTGGCGGCCTCCGGTGGAGCTGCGGCTTTGCATATGCGCCTGCTGCTCAAGGAGACCGGCGCGGCGGCCTTTATGACCTATGCGGGGGCTGGCCTGTTGGCGCCAGATGAGGCGATGAGCTTTGGCACCTATCTTGGTCGCGCAGAGAGCAAACGCATCATCGGCGACAGCGATCTTGTGATCGCTATTGGCACCGAGTTGAGCGAATGCGATTTGTGGCGTGATGAGCTTGGTCATACCGGGCGGCTTGTGCGCGTGGATATCGACCCCGAAGTGCTGGCGGATCGGCACCGTGCGGACACAACGGTCCAGGCAGATGCCTTTTCGTTTGTTATGAAGCTGCGGGCAGATTTTTCCTTTTTGCTCTCAATGAATGACGCGTTGCCGGATGAGGCGGTGCCGCCAAAATGGAAGGCGGTAGAGATTGTCGCGGCAAAGAAACGCTTCCGCGCCGAAACCGATGCAGAACGCCCTGGCATTGCCGAGATCTGTGACGTGTTGTCAGAGGTCATGCCAGAGGACGCGATGATCTATTCGGACATGACGCAGTTTGCCTATGTCGCCAAAGAGGTCTGGGAGATGGCGCGGCCGGGGTATTGGCACCACCCAAGTGGATTTGGCACGTTGGGATACGCGTTGCCGGCGTCGATTGGCGGCGCGATGGCGCGGCGTGGAAAGCCGACAGTCTGCATCGCGGGGGACTACGGCTTCCAATATACCGTGCAGGAACTCGGCGCGGCGGTGGAGATGCAGCTGCCGATCCCGATTTTGTTGTGGGACAACCATAAGCTCAAAGAAATTGAAGACAGTATGGTGGAAAGTCAAATTGCGCCCAATGCGGTGGTCGCCATGAACCCGGATTTCTGCAAGCTGGCGGAGAGCTATGGCTGTTTGGCGACAGAGCCGAAAACGACTGCGGAGTTGCAGGCGGCATTGATGCGGGCCTTTGACGCAGATCGACCGACGTTGATCCGGATGACAGCAGCGCTGTCGACCTCCTGAAAAAATGTTCTTCAAATGAAAAGGGCAGCTCCCAAAAGAGCCGCCCTTTGTTTTTTGTGGTGGTGGGAGTTGCTTACCAGCAGCTCACCAAAACCGTCATGTCGCTGGCCTGTTTGGTCAGGTCTTCCGGGGCCATGGATGCGCCGTTGGAGGACAGGTCGGCTTGGATGCCTTCCTGCGCCAGCAGGGTGCGGATGGCGTCGCTGTTGACCGCGAAGTTCACTTCTTCCGGCAGTTGCTGCGCGGATTGCGCGTCGCGCGGCAGCAGCATGCCAAAGACGGAGCCGCCTGCGTCAAAAACAGGGCCACCCCAATCGCCAGGCTGCACGTTCAGCGCCAGACGGGTGAGCTCCTGCTCGCCGCGCAGGCCTTTAACGTCCGCCAATTGGCCAAAGGTCAGCGTTGGTGCGCCAAGGGCCCCTTCGTAGGAATAGCCTGCAACGGCGACTTCGGATTGAATGCGCGGCGCGCCTTCCCGTAGGGTGGCAACGTCAATTGGCGCCAGCGAGGAAGTTGGGCTCAGGATTGCGATGCCAAGCGCTTCGTCGATCACGGACACCTGCGCGTCATAGTCTTCTTCGATGGTGACTTTGGTGCAGTTCTGGACCGCCTCAGCAGTGGTCACCACGTGGCCTTTGCGGTCGATGAAGAAGCCAGAGCGAGACTGTTTTGGTTTGCGTACCTGCAGGCCGGAAATCAGGTCGATGTCCTGTGCGGTGTCGTCGCCTGCGGCAGGGTCCAGCACGCCGCCGATGCGTGTGAAGCTGGCCTGCATTTCGCCGAGAATGCGGGTGCGGCGCTCTTCGTCACCGGCGGGCCACACCAGGGTGAAGCCCTTGATTTGGCCTTCTTTCAGGGTGACTTCCGTGTGGCTGACGATGTTTGCGTTTTGACCCGTCAGTACAAAGCTGGTTTTTTTGCGCTCACGCTGGCCGTCCAGTGGGACGATTTCCAGTGTTTGCATAATGTCATAGAGACCAAAGAGGGTGTTCTGGTCGCCTTCCTGGCTGATCAGCAGGACTTGCGCCGGAATGTCGCCGGAGGCCTGATACCGCACGAAAGGATACTCGGAGGCGGCTTTTGCTACCGCGCCCATGGGCACAATCATCTCGATGCCTGCGTCCAGATCGCTGACCAACTGCAGGTTCATGCCTTCCAGTACGGCGAAGTATTGGCGGCGCAGGGTGTCGCGCTGCAGGGTGGTCATCACGCCGGTGACGTCAAACCCGTTGTCGGCCTGCCAGTTGGACATGGACGCACGGGTGCCGCGGCCAAAGGAGCCGTCGATGGCAGAGTTGTAGTACCCCGCCCATTGCAGCCATTCCTGCAGAGTTTTCTTTTCGTCGCGGGTCAGAGCGGCCTCACTGGCGCGGGCTTCGCGGACGGTTTCATCAGTTTGTTGCGGCACCGGAACCACTTCGGGCTCCACTGGCGTTTCCACAATCACAACCTGGGTGTCCTGCTGTGCGGTTTGGGCTGGCTGCTGACCGGCAAGGGCGGCTTGCGGGTTTGCCAGTTGGTTGGCGCCCACCGGCCAGAACTGGCTGCGGTATTCGCGGGCGGTTGCCAGATAGGCGTCCACGGGAATCACGCCTTCAGAGCGGTAAACGCGCAACACGTTCTCCGCGTCTTCGCGGCGGTAGGGACCGACCGCAATGGCGTACCAGCCGCCACCAAGGGTGAAGCCGTTCACATCGTCCATACGCTGGGCGTAGGCGCGGATGTTTTCGCTGGCTTGCGTCAAGCTGGGTTGGGCTTCGAGCTGAACCCAAACGATGTCATCTGAGGATTGGGCAGTGGCGGAGGTGACACTGAAAAGCAGTGCCACAAAAAGCGACAGAATAGTGCGCAGCATGTTGGTGGTAGTCCCTGAAACGCGTGACAATTGTTAATTAGAGGCTCTTTTATCAGGTTCGGCGCGGCTTGCACTCATAATTTGGTGAGCTTGGGCCGTGGCGTGATGTTGACCCCGTGCAAGCTTGCGCATAAGCAAGACCCGCGTTTGGAAAGGGCTTTCACCATGGCACATAGCGACAGCAAACCGCGTAGCTTCCAAGAGATCATTTTGCGGCTCCAGAATTACTGGGCCGAAAAAGGCTGTGCCGTGTTGCAGCCCTATGACATGGAAGTGGGCGCAGGCACCTTTCACCCGGCGACCACGTTGCGCTCTTTGGGCAGCAAAGCCTGGGCTGCGGCCTATGTGCAACCGTCACGTCGTCCGACCGATGGGCGTTATGGTGAGAACCCGAACCGTTTGCAGCACTACTACCAGTATCAGGTGTTGATCAAGCCAAGCCCACCCAACTTGCAGGAGCTTTACCTCGGTTCTTTGGAAGCGATTGGCATCGACATGGAGATGCACGACATTCGCTTTGTTGAGGATGACTGGGAAAGCCCGACACTGGGCGCATGGGGTCTTGGTTGGGAAGTGTGGTGTGATGGCATGGAAGTCAGCCAGTTTACCTATTTCCAGCAGGTTGGCGGCCACGACTGTCATCCGGTCTCCGGCGAGCTGACCTACGGTCTCGAGCGATTGGCGATGTACGTGCTGGGCGTCGATCACGTGATGGACATGCCGTACAACGATCCGCAGACCGAGATTGCCCTGACCTATGGTGATGTGTTCAAGCAAACCGAGCAGGAATACAGCCGCTGGAACTTTGATGTGGCCAACACCGATGTGCTGCTCAAACAGTTCGAAGAGGCCGAGGCGGAGTGCGAGAAAATTCTCGCGCAGGAGCACGTCGACCCGAAGACAGGCAAGCGCATTATCATGGCGCATCCGGCCTATGACCAGTGCATCAAGGCGTCTCATCTTTTTAACTTGCTGGATGCGCGTGGTGTGATCTCCGTGACCGAACGGCAGGCTTACATTGGCCGCGTGCGCGCACTGGCGAAACAGTGCGCAGATGCGTTTGTTCAAACAGAGGCCGGTGGCTACGCGGCGTGAGCCATTTAAGCCAGACCGGGCAACAAGACTTTTGCGCCGTCGGCCACCATGCCGACGGCGATTGCTATCAGGACCATGCCCATCAAGCGGGTCATAATGGTGCGGGCGGTGTTACTGAGATAACGGCCGATGTTGCCCGCGAAGTAGAACACCGCGGCGATCATCAACAAGACCAGCACAACGCAGCCGGCGTAGATGCCCCAGTCGGAAGGCTGTTGCACCTGTTGGGCGTAGAGGATCAGGGTCGTGATTGTGCCCGGCCCCACCAGCATCGGGAAGGTCATGGGGTAGAACGCAATGTTGTCCGCGTCCGAGTCGTGCATGACCTCGCGCTCCCGTTCAGTGCCGTGGTGGGCCGTGCTGCGCCGACCATTGAGCATCGTAAAGCCGATTTGCACCAACACCATGCCGCCTGCGACGCGGAAGGCATCGACCGAGACGCCAAAGAATTCGAGGATCGCGGTGCCGGAAATTGCGATGATCACGCAGGACACAGCGGTATAGGTGAGAATCTTGGTGGCGGCGCGGCGTTGTTCGGCTTGATGCAGGTCTTCGGTCAGGCCCAGGAACACTGGCAGGTTGATAAAAGGGTTCATAACGGCGAACAAAGCGCCAAACATGGCGATGGCGAAGCTTTCGGACATTTCCACCCCTTTGAAGGCCTGAAGAAATCACTTAAATCAGCGCCAACTGTGCCGTGGTCTCGTACAACGCGCAATAGAAACAATACCCGTTGAGGGAAGGTAGAAGCATGACTGGAAAATTGCTTGGAGGGCTGATTGTGCTGACAGCGTTGGTTGGCGGCGTCGCCATGTATTGGTTGCAGATCTACGGCTATTACGACGCGGTGCCTGCGTCGGACATGCAAGACGATGTGCAACTGACCCTTTTGGTGAATGGTCAGGCGGAGCCGATCCTTTATGAGAACTTTGAGGCGATCGACAGCGAGAGCTCGCCAATCCGGTTTCGCGCCTGTTTCACCACCACGATGAGTGCCGCGATGCTGACCGAAACCTACGAGATGTTGGAAAAGGCTGAGCCGCGCAATGCGCCGGGGTGGTTTGACTGCTTTGACGCAAAAGAAATTGGTCAGTCGCTGGAGAACGGCGAGGCGCTGGCGTTCCTGGGGCAGAAGGACGTGCTGTATGGCATTGACCGCATTGTGGCGATCTTGCCGGACGGGCGTGGGTTTGCCTGGAACGAAATCAACGCCTGCGGCGAGATTGCTTTTGACGGCAAGCGTTTGCCCGCGCATTGTCCTCCTCGACCAACGGAGTGAGCTTTATGGATCAGGTGTTTGTAGTCCCGGAAATGATCACAGCCACCTTGGGGTTTGCCGTGTTTCTGTTGGGCGCACGCCTGACCCGCAAGGTGGCGTTTTTGCGGGAGTTCAATATTCCTGAGCCCGTCACAGGCGGCCTGATCGCAGCAGCGATTTTTGCTTTGTTCACGGTCATCTCCGGCGTTGGGTTGAGCTTTGAAACCGGGGCGCGAGACTACTTTTTGGTGCTGTTTTTTGCAGGCATCGGGTTGAACGCACGGCTGTCGGACCTGTTATCGGGCGGTAAGATCCTGGCGCTGCTGTTGGTGCTGACGCTGGGCACCATCGTTGTGCAGAGTGTTGTTGGCATTGCCGGAGCCACCATGTTTGGCCTGCCGGCTCAGTCCGGCGTTTTGCTCGGGTCCGCTTCCTTGATCGGCGGGCACGGAACCGCCATTGCCTGGGCCCCCAATGTGGCCGCCGCCACCGGCTTGAACAGTGCGGCGGAGCTGGGTGTGGCGATGGCGACACTCGGACTGATTGCGGCCTCTCTTGTGGGTGGGCCGATCGCCAAGTTTTTGGTGGGACGCCACGCATTAACCTCCACACACCAAGGGGACGGCGACGTTGTTGGGGTGTCGTTTGAGGAAGAACATGAGACCTCTGAAATCTGTCACGTGTCTTTGATGCGGGTGATGCTGAGCCTGCACATCGCCATTATCCTAGGCTACGTCTTACACGGCGTACTCAAAGAGGCAGGCTTGATGTTACCACTGTTTGTGCCCTGCCTGATAATGGGCATTGTGCTTGGCAACCTGCGTTTGCTGCTTGCCCCCAAAGCCCCCCCTGTGGCGCGCACCCCGACGCTGGCTGTGATCTCGGAATTTGCTTTGGGCGTGTTCCTGGCGATCTCCTTGATGACGTTGGATTTCTCCACCTTAAGCGGTGCAGGTTTGGCGATTATAGCAACCGTCGGTGCGCAGACACTGATCACCGTTGTGTTGGTCATCCTTGTGCTCTTCCCGATCCTGGGCCGTAACTATGATGCCGCCGTGCTGGCGTCCGGCTTTGCCGGGTTTTCGCTTGGCGCAACGCCCACAGCCATTGCCAATATGACCGCTGTGACCAAACGATACGGCCCTGCGCCGATCGCTTTTGTCGTTTTGCCCTTGGTTTCAGCCTTTTTTGTCGATATCGCGAACGCGATTGTTATCCAATCCATCGTGAACTTCTAAGGACCCGTCATGCCAGATCTGCTGATCGAACTTTTCTCCGAAGAAATTCCCGCGCGTATGCAGGCGCGGGCTGCTGATGATCTCAAGAAAAAGGTCACGGATGGTTTGGTTGAAGCCGGTTTGACCTACGCCCATGCACGCGCTTTTTCGACGCCGCGCCGTTTGACCCTGGCGATTGAGGACCTGTTGGCGGAAAGCCCGACGGTCAAGGAAGAGCGCAAAGGGCCCAAAGTGGGCGCGCCGGACAAAGCGATTGAGGGCTTCCTGCGTGGCGCAGGTGTGTCCCGCGAAGATCTGGAAGAGCGCGAGACGCCCAAAGGTGCGGTGTACTTTGCCTCCATCACCAAGCCGGGCCGTGCGGCGGCGGACATCGTGGCCGAAGTTCTGGAAGACACCATTCGCAATTTCCCATGGCCGAAGTCCATGCGCTGGGGCGCTGGGTCTTTGCGGTGGGTGCGCCCTCTGCATTCGATCCTGTGCATTCTGAGCGCGGAAGATGGGCACACTGTTGTGCCGCTCGATATTGACGGGATCAAATCTGGTGACACCACCGAAGGCCACCGTTTTATGGGCCGCGGCCGTTTCACCGTGCACGGGTTTGAAGACTATGAGGTCAAGCTGAAGCGCGACCGTGTGATCCTGAACGCTGAGGAGCGCGCCGAAACCATCTGGAACGACGCCACCAACATGGCGTTTGCCCAAGGTCTGGAGCTGGTTGAAGACAAAGGTCTGCTGTCCGAGGTCGCAGGTCTTGTGGAATGGCCGGTTGTGCTGATGGGCGACATTGCAGAGGACTTCCTTGGTCTGCCTCCTGAGGTGCTGCAGACCTCGATGAAAGAGCATCAGAAGTTTTTCTCGGTGAAGAACCCGAAGACCGGTCGCATCGAGAAGTTTGTGACCGTCGCCAACCGCGAGACCAAAGACAACGGGGAGACCATTCTGGCCGGGAACCAAAAAGTGTTGTTCGCGCGGTTGTCTGATGCGAAATTCTTCTGGGAAAACGACATTCGTGTGGCCTCTGCTGGGGCGGATGCGTGGCTTGAGAGCCTGAACAACGTAACCTTCCACAACAAGCTGGGCAGCCAGGGCGACCGGATTGCCCGCATTGCCGCGTTGGCGAGCGAAGTCGCGCCAGTGACCGGTGCGTCCTTTGGTGAGGCCGACAAGGCCGCGCGCTGGGCCAAAGCGGACCTGAGCTCCGAGATGGTCTATGAGTTCCCGGAATTGCAGGGTCTGATGGGGCGGTATTACGGCGAAGCGGCTGGCCATTCGGCCGCGGTGGCCGCGGCCGCGGAAGAACACTACTCGCCGCTTGGCCCGTCTGATGATGTGCCATCCGCGCCGGTGTCGGTGGCAGTTGCCATGGCGGATAAACTCGACACGCTGACAGGCTTCTGGGCGATTGACGAAAAGCCAACCGGCTCCAAAGACCCGTTTGCGCTGCGGCGGGCGGCGCTGGGCGTGATCCGTTTGGTTCTTGAGAACAACCTGCGCCTGTCGCTGGATGCGCATTTTGATCGCCAACTTCTGCGTCACAAAGCGCATGAGACACAGGACGACAAGCTGGCGGCGGTTCTGGCCAAAGACCTGGAGCAAGAGATCGCAGAGCACGGCGTGTTGGGGGCTGTTGTGCACACGGTCAAGGCGGCCATTGATGGTGAGTTGCCGAAGCACATTGAGGCACTGCGTGAGAGCCTGCCGGACACCTCGGCTGACCTGCTGTCCTTCTTCCATGACCGTTTGAAGGTCTATCTGCGCGATCAAGGCGTGCGCCATGACGTGATTGACGCCTGTATTGCGATGCCGGGCAATGACGATCTGGCGTTGCTGGTCGCACGGGCAAGAGCCTTGCAGGATTTTGTCGGCACCGAAGATGGTGAAAACCTGCTGCAAGGCTTCAAACGCGCCAACAACATTCTGAGCCAGGCCGAAGAGAAAGACGGTGTGGAATACTCCTTTGGCGCAGATGTGAAATTTGCCGAGGACGACAGCGAAAAGGCACTATTCGCGGCGCTGGATGCTGCGGAAGGGGCGATTGCGTCGGCCATCAAAGCGGAAGATTTCGCCTCTGCGATGGGCACCATGGCGACGTTGCGTGCGCCTATCGATGCGTTCTTTGAAGCCGTTCAGGTGAACAGTGACAACGAAGTGGTGCGCCGCAACCGTTTGAACCTGTTGTCCCGTATCCGCGTGATCTGTCTTCAGGCGGCGGACCTGACCCGCGTCGAAGGCTAACACCCAAAATCGTCGCGGCGGAACAGCAAAGGCTTGTTTCGCCGCGACGCCGGTCTATGCTGCGTTGCACAACAAATAGGTGCCGCAGTGCAGCAGAACGACCCAAACATCACCCTGATCACCCCCGACGCGCCAATGAGCCCCGCCACACATGGTGGGCGGGCCAAGTGTTTGCAGCGTCTGGTACGGCTGGACCTACCGGTGCCAGCCACTGTGGCGCTGTCGTTTGATGCGGTTCATGGGCTGGCTGCAGGAGAGTTGCCAGATATGGCGCGTATGCTGGCGCCGTTTGGGGATGACCAGCTGTTGTGTGTGCGCCCGAGCTCCGAGGATCCTGATTGGGGCGGTCCCGGTGCGATTTTGAATATCGGGATGAATGATGCGCTTTTGGGCACACTCAGCGAGAGCATTGGGGGGGAAGCTGCGACCAAACTCTACCTGAAGTTCATTCAGTCCTACTCCACCCATGTGGCGCGGCTTGATCCGGACATCTTTGATGATCTGGACAGTGGAGATGCGGATGCGGTGTCCGATTATCTGGCGGCATATGAGGATGAGGCTGAGGAACCGTTTCCGCAAGCGCTGGAAACCCAGCTGATTGGCGTGTTGCGCTCTATGGCGCGGGCTTGGGAGGGCACTACGGCTCGGTTGCTGCGCCAGGCCAAAGGCGCTCCGGCGGATGCGGGACTTGGGCTGGTCATCCAGGCGATGGCTCTTGGGGTCGGCAAAGGCGAAAGTGGCAGTGGCGTGTTGCAGTTGGTGAACAGCGACACGGGCTTGCCGCAAATCACTGGCCGCTATTTGAGCCAGTCGCAGGGACGCGATGCCCTGCAATCCGGCGCGGCTGCGCTGTTTTTGCAGCAGGATGAACGCGGTCCTTCTTTGGAGGAAAAAGCGCCGCAGGCGTTTGATCAATTGATCGAGTTTTCAATTCTGATGCGCAAGCGCCTGCGCGAGGAAATGCAAATCGAGTTCACGTTGGAAAACGGGCAGCTTCGCATTCTGGACGGCGTCCGTGTGCAGCGTAGTGCGCGTGCTGCGGTCCGCATTGCGGTGTCCTTGGCGGAAGACAAAATCATCCCGCGTGAAGAAGCGGTGATGCGGGTGGAGCCGCGCGCGCTCAACGAGTTGTTACACCGTCAGGTGGATCCGGAAGCAGAACGGGACGTGTTGGGCACGGGAATTGCGGCCAGCCCAGGCGCGGCCACCGGCAAAATTGTGTTTACGGCGGCTGAGGCGCAGGCTTCGGCAGCGCGAGGCGAGGCCTGTGTCTTGGTGCGGCGGGAAACCAATCCAGAGGATATTCGCGGCATGCACGCCGCCAGTGCGGCGCTGACGGAGCGCGGCGGGATGACCAGCCATGCGGCGGTGATTGGGCGTGGTCTTGGTTTGCCCTGTGTTGTGGGTGCAACGTCCATGCGGTTCCAGATTCGCAAGAAACGCATTGTGGCGGCGGATGGTCGGATTTTCACCGAAGGCGATGTGATCACGGTTGATGGCACCAATGGGCAGATTTTGGCAGGGGAGCCAAAAATGCTCGAAGCGGCGCTGGATGACTCGTTCCAGACCTTGATGGAGTGGGCGGACGTTAGCCGCGACATTGGCGTGCGCGCCAATGCCGACACGCCTGCGGATGCGAAGACGGCACTGACCTTCCAGGCAGAAGGCATTGGGCTTTGCCGGACGGAACATATGTTCTTTGAGGCGGATCAGCTGATTGCGATGCGCGAGGTGATTTTTGCCAATGGGCCAGAAGATCGCAGCGTGGCTTTGCAGGCGCTGTTGCCAATGCAGCGTGAGATGTTTGTCGAACTGTTTGAGCTAATGGATGGGCGACCGCTGTGCATTCGTCTGTTTGACCCGCCGTTGCATGAGTTTTTGCCTACTGATCGCGCCGGACTGCGTGATCTTGCCGAAGCGTTGAACTTGCCGTTGTCGGATGTGACGCGACGGGTTGAGGCTTTAGGCGAATACAACCCGATGTTGGGTATGCGCGGGGTACGATTGGGCATTACGGTGCCGGAAATCCTGGACATGCAGGCGCGGGCGATCTTTGAAGCGACATTGGATGCTTGCGGTGACGAAGACCCTGTGGTGCCGGAGATCATGATCCCGCTGGTGTCCGCCAAGCGGGAGGTTGAATTGGTCAAAACCCGCATTGACGCGATTGCGGCAGCGGTGAAAACAGAACGCGGTCGGGATTTTGACTATCGGCTTGGCGTCATGGTGGAAACACCGAGGGCTGCGCTGCGCGCTGAGGATATCGCGCCGCATTGTGAGTTCTTCAGTTTTGGTACCAACGACCTGACCCAGATGACCTATGGCCTGTCTCGAGACGATGCGGGTCGGTTTATGAGCCCCTATGTGCAGCAAGGCGTCTTTCCTGAGGACCCCTTCCACACGTTGGATCAGGAAGGCGTGGGCGAGTTGTTGCGGCTCGGTGCGGAACGGGGGCGTCGCGCACAGCCTGGTTTGACCCTGTCTGTTTGTGGTGAACATGGCGGTAGCCCCGAATCGATTGCCTTCTGTCGGGAGATTGGTTTGGACTATGTGTCCTGCTCTCCATTCCGGGTGCCCGTCGCCCGTTTGGCGGCGGCCCAATTGGCGATTGCGGATAAGCTGCAATAAACTAAGGAAAAATTCGCTCCAAATTTGCTGAGTTTATGCCACACCTTTGGTGCGGCATTGTGCATTAGTGGACCATTTACGCTTTTTCCTTTAAGAGACGCCTCGTTAATAGCTGCCAGGGGCGCCTTGCCCCGCCATGAGGTTCCGATGCGCCAACTGATTGTTAGTGTTATTGCATTTGCTTTGACCGCTGGTCTGGCTTCCGCAGAAGCGACTCCGTCCAACGTCAAAAACAAAGAGAAACCTCGCCAGTTGGTGTTGTTTGACGGCAAGTCCCTGCGCGACATTTTTGGCGCCAAGAAGAAGCAGGCGCCAACCGAGATCAGCTACAGCCGGGCGTTCATCGATAGCCAGCCAAAAGTTGCGGACGAGCATCGCACAGCCGAGTGGCAGTGTCTGTCTGAGGCGCTTTACTTTGAGGCTCGCGGCGAGAGCGTGAAAGGGCAGTTCGCGGTGGCGGAAGTGATCATGAACCGCTCTAGCCATGCGTCCTTTCCGGACAGCGTGTGTGGCGTGATCAATCAAGGCACCGCCAGTGGTCGTAAATATCAGTGTCAGTTCACCTACAATTGCGATGGCATCAGCAACAAAATTCGCGAACATGGCGCGTATGAGCGTGTTGGCAAAGTTGCACACTTGTTGCTTGATGGGGCTCCAAAGCAGTTGACCGATGGCGCCACGCATTATCACACCAAAGCGGTGAACCCGCGGTGGGCACGCACCTTCCCGCGGACCACGACCATTGGCGTGCATCACTTCTACCGTATGCCGACACGGCTCTCTCAAAACTAACGTTTGACGCGAGATTGGGCGTTTCAGCGGCGTTTTGCGCCGCTTTCCGCTATGGTTTGAACCGGACGCTCCTGCTAAAGGCTGCGCATCCCTTTTGGAGAGGGACAGGCAACGGCGCGGACCACACTCATGAGCAACGAAATTCGATTGGCATTTGCCCACCCTTCCGAACGTGCGGAGGCGACGTCCGGGTCTGACCCGTTGGACCGTATCTCGCTTCGCGATCATATCGTTGAGGTCGAGATAGGCGCCTTCCAGGCGGAGCGTGGCGCAACCCAACGGGTGTGTTTCAACGTTGTTGTTGAGGTCTTGCCGACAAGCGCAGCGGTCGCGGATGATGATGTGGATCGCATCCTGTCATACGACAAGGTGACCGAAGCCATCGCCTTTGAACTGGCCGCGGAACGTTTGAACCTTTTGGAAACACTGGCGGCGCGTGTGGCTGATCGGGTGCTTTTGGAGCCGCAGGCCCAACGGGTGTTTGTGCGCATCGAAAAGCTGGACCGCGGTCCGGGGGCCTTGGGCGTTGAGATTGTTCGGTCGCGCAAAGCGCATTTGGCGCCGGTGGAAGCGTTGACTGAAGAAGAACCGCCAAAGCCGCGGGTGGTTTATTTGACCAATGAGGCGCGCACCTCTGAGAACCTGTCGGGTTGGATCGATCAGCTTGAGGCTGCCGAACAGCCATTGATCTTGTGTGTTGGTGCGCCGGATGTGGCTGCGCCGCAGACGGGGCAGGAGTTGACGCAGCGGCGTGTGGATCTTCTGGCAATTGAGCAAAACGCCTGGATGCTGGCTGCGCGGGACAAGCGATGTGTTGTGGTGGACACGCGCACAGAGTTGGATTGGGCGATGAAAAACGGCCAGATTTGCGTCTGGGCACCGTCCAAAATTGTGCTGGATGCGGTGGATGGGCCGGATGCGCCGCCAAGCGATGCTCTGGGGCTCGCGGCCTGGTTTGCGGCGGAGATGTTGGCGGACGATTTCTGGGTTGTTGGGAACGTGGACGGCTGCGTTGCGCTGGAAACGGCGACGCGGCAGATCCGCGCCGAGCAGAAAACGCTCTGATCCCTTGCTTTTTCTCCCGCGTTTACGCAAGCAGCCGATATGAAGATTTATTATCGTCCCATCGCGCAAACCGATGCTGCACGTCCAGGCAACGCTCTGACGTTAGCGGGCGGGTGGTGTTGGTTCACGCATGTAGAGGTGCTGCGCCGAGGTGAGGCTCCTAAGGTGGTGTCTACGCAGGATGTGCCTAAGGATGTGCTGGCGCGGATGAGCGCACGACGCGCATCGATTTGTGGGCTGGATATGAGCAGTCCTCACCTGATGGGCATTTTGAATGTCACGCCGGACAGCTTTTCGGATGGCGGGCAGTTTGCCGGTGTTGCTGCTGCCACGCGGCAAGCAGAGGCCATGTATGCGGCCGGCGCCAGCTTGATTGACATCGGTGGCGAAAGCACGCGGCCGGGCGCGGATTTTGTGCCGGTTGAAGAAGAAATCACCCGCACCGCACCGCCCATTCGAGCTATTTCCGGCAAGTTGGACGTACCGATCAGCATTGACACGCGCAAGTCCGAGGTCGCGCGTCAGGCGTTGTCGGCGGGCGCGTCTCTGGTGAATGACGTGTCTGGGTTTACCTATGATCCTCAGTTGGCAGGTTTTGCTAGAGAGACAAGTGTCCCAGTTTGCGTGATGCATGCGCAAGGTGATCCGGCGACGATGCAGCAAAACCCAACCTATGATGATGTTTTACTTGATGTTTATGACTTCCTTGAAACACAAGTTGAGCGTCTGACAACTCTGGGCATCGCGCGTAACCAGATCGTCGTGGACCCTGGCATAGGCTTTGGCAAAACCCTTGCGCATAACCTTGCTTTACTGGCGCGGCTGAGCCTGTTTCATGGCTTGGGTTGTCCTATTCTGTTGGGTGCCTCGCGGAAGAAGTTTATCGGCACCATCGGCAAGGCTTCGCTTGCACAAGAGCGGATGGCAGGCTCTGTGGCGGTTGCGCTTGAAGGCGTGGCGCAAGGCGCGCAAATTGTGCGCGTACATGACGTGGCAGAGACCCGTCAGGCTTTGAATCTGTGGCAGGCAGTGACGACAGGAGACTACAATGGCGCGTAAATTTTTCGGAACCGACGGGGTTCGCGGCACGGCCAATATCTATCCAATGACTGCCGAAATGGCGCTGCGCATCGGCGCCGCCGTGGGGCGGTATTTTCGCAACGACGGCACCAATCAGCACCGTGTGGTGATTGGCAAGGATACGCGCCTGTCCGGCTATATGTTTGAAAATGCGCTGACCGCGGGTTTGACCTCCACGGGTATGAACGTATTCCTGCTTGGCCCGGTGCCGACCCCTGCGGTGGGGTTGCTGACAACTTCCATGCGGGCGGACCTTGGGGTGATGATTTCCGCCAGTCACAACCCTGCGGATGACAATGGCATCAAGTTTTTCGGGCCAGACGGGTTCAAGCTGTCCGACGAGGTCGAGTTGGAGCTGGAAAAGCTGATCGAGAGCGGCGTTGAGCCTGCTCAGGCGCAGAACATTGGCCGCGCGCAGCGGATTGATGACGGGCGCTTCCGTTATATTGAGCGTGTGAAAAGCTCGCTGCCGCGGGATCTTCCACTGCGAGGCGTGAAGGTTGTGATTGATTGCGCGAACGGAGCGGCTTATCGCGCCGCACCCGAGGCGCTTTGGGAGCTAGGTGCCGAAGTGATTACCGTGGGTGTTGTGCCAAACGGGTACAACATCAACGAAAACTGCGGGTCTACCAACACACGAACGGCGCAAGAAACTGTGGTCGCGCATGGGGCGGATGTGGGCATCTGCCTGGACGGCGACGCCGACCGTGTGATGATTATCGACGAAAAAGGCAGAGTTGCCGATGGCGATCAGATCATGGGGCTGCTGGCCAGTCAGTGGGCGGCGCAGGGCCGCTTGAAAGGTGGCGCGCTGGTTGCCACTGTGATGTCCAACTTGGGGCTTGAGCGGTTTCTAGAAAACAAAGGCCTGCGGCTGGAGCGCACTGCGGTTGGCGACCGATATGTCGTGGAAGCCATGCGCAAAGGCGGCTTCAACTTGGGGGGGGAGCAGTCCGGTCACATCGTGATGACCGACTATGCCACTACGGGTGACGGCCTGATGGCTGGCCTGCAGTTCCTCGCGGCCATGGTGGAAACCGGTAAGAAGGCCTCTGAGTTGGCGCAGGTGTTTGAGACCGTGCCACAGATGCTGAAAAACGTGCGCTATGGCGCGGGGCAGACACCGTTGGACACGGCGTCGGTCAAAGCCGCAATTGCAGATGCAGAAGCGGCCTTGGTTGGGCAGGGGCGTTTGCTAATCCGTAAGTCCGGCACCGAACCGTTGGTGCGGGTCATGGCGGAATGTGAGGACGCGCAGCTGTTGGAGCGCACCGTTGATAGCGTTGTGGATGCGGTGCAGGCCGCCGTGGCCTGAACCTTTAGGTGGCTTTCGAGCCAAACAGGCGCTGCAAGGCGCCAAGTTGGCTCAAAGCGACGCCAGATAGAATTAGCAACGTTGCCCAAATCATGGAGCCAGGCAATGGCTCGCCCATGAGCGTTACGCCAAAGACTACGGACCACAGCGGTACTTGGTAGTTTGTCAGGCTCATAAACACTGGACCCGCGCTGCGGATTACCACGATGCGCAACAGGTTGGCGCCCGCTGTAGGGACCAAGCCGAGCAGGGCAACAAGGGCCAGACCTTCTAATGGTGGCATTGGCGGCAGGCCGTGTTGCACAAAGGCGATCGGGATCACAACAAAGCTGCCAAAGATCAGTGTGGCGGCGGAGAGGCCGACAGGATCAAGCGGCGGCAGTTTGCGCAACACAATGGACGACACGCCGTAGCAGCACGCGGCAGCGAGACAGGCGATCCGCCCATAGCCTTCTAACGGGCTCCCGGTAGAGGCGAAGGCTGCGGGGCCTATCAGGACCACAACGCCGGAAAACCCGATGAGAAAGCCCAGCGTGCGGCGCAGGGTCATGCGCTCGCCGGGCACAAAGAAGTGGGCCAATGGCAGAACAAAGAGCGCCACAGCGGCCATGGAGACGCCAGTGAACGCCGAGGTCACGTATTGTTGGGCCCAGGCCAGGAACATAAACGGCACAGCGGCGCTGAAGATCGAGACAAAGGCCAGTCGCGGCCAATCGGTGGCTTCTGTTGTGAACATACGGCCGCCACGCAGTTGCCAGACCGCAATTGTAATGACGGCGGCAAAGCCAATGCGCCCAGCGGCAACCCAAAAAGGCGGCATATGACCCAGCGCTAACTTCTGCACCATAAAGGTGCCGCCCCAGATCAGCCCAAGCAGAGCGACCATAAGCCAGCTTTTGAGGGTGATGTCCGGTGCGGAGGTCATGCGCCGCTCATAAAGAGAGACCGCGCCAAGGCCGCAAAGAGGGCGGCGTGACCAAAAGTGACCAGAACGCCGGCGATCTTCCACCCCAGAGGCGTTGGCACGCCAGGTTGAGAGCGGGTCACGGCGCGAGTCAAAACCAGTTGATACAACACCAGCAGTGCGGCCAATGTGCCCGGAATCGCCTCACTTATGGGCAAGACCAACAGCAGCGCCATAACAGGCTGGTGGAACAGAGCGGTCCCGTAGTTGCCCACCCAAAAGGTTTCGCCGGTTGGACGGTCTCCGCGCAAGACGGCGCGCAGCCAGTTGGGCGTAAACAGGGTCACACTGTTGTTTGTTTCGTCGGCCATTCATGGTCCTTTCTCGTTACGAACGGACCATGCTGTGAGAGGCTGGAAAGGTCAATCGGATCGCTTCTTGACCGGTTTAGGCTTCTTGACGTCCTTGGTCTGTGCACTGGCCGCATTCGTGGCGTTGGCGTGTTTCTTTGCATTAGGACGTTTCATGCGATGCAGTTTCCACTGGGCGCCAGGACCACAGGCCACTATTTGCCAATTGCTTGTGCGTGAAAATTGTTGCACGGCGCGAAAAACCCCATGGTGTTCATGAGCCGGATCCGGTTGCCAGTCATCGCCAAATATGACGCCTTGCGGTTTCATTTGCTTGGCGATGTGACGCAGCTCGTTGAGCGTGTTCTCAAAAGAGTGGCTTGCATCAAGGTAGGCCCAGTCCAACTTCTCCTCGATCTGATCTTCGCAAAGTGGATAGTATCCTTCGACCACAACAACTTCGGCGTCCGAGGCCGATCGAACCCGATTTACCGCCTCGTCCCGTGCGTCAGCGGTTTTGAGCGCGCCAAAGTTGGTGTACGCGTCTCCCCAGTCAAACGTCTCCCCAGCGCAGGTCCAAGGATCAATCAGATAATATTTTTTTGGCTTCAGGCGCTTGGCAATTGCTTCGGAAAAATGTCCCCGAAAAACGCCGATCTCGGCACCGATTCCGCCGGTCGGGATGCCCCATAGAATGTAGCTCCTGGCGGCGAGACGTTTACGTTCACTTTCGGGGAACGGGCAGATTTCTGTAAAGTGGCGCACTTTGGCGCGGGCAGTGAGCTGTTCCGGCGACGCAGGGGCAAAATCCCCGGTGTTCGGCACGTTTGCCGGTGTCGGGTCAGAAGTTAGGCTGCGTTTCGCGGCCTTGCGAAGGTAACGTAGCATTTTTGCTTTCTAGTCTAAATATACAGCAGCAGTGTTGCCGCATATTGCGACCATGTAAACCTAGAGTGATAGCGGGGCTGACGGGGCTATGGGGTTCAAGGTGCATTGGGGCGCTGAAGGCGGCTCAAGACGTCTCTCGTTGTAGTGCCCCCCACCCCAAAAAAAAGGCACCCGCTGCGCGGATGCCTCTGTTTGTCAGTGCGACGCAAAGATTAGTTCTTTGCTTTGTCGACCATTTTGCCTGCGGAGATCCATGGCATCATGCCGCGCAGCTTCTCGCCGGTGGCTTCGATCTGGTGCTCGTCGTTTGCGCGACGGGACGCTTTCAGAGTTGGCTGGCCAACCTGGTTTTCCAGCATGAAGTCACGCACAAATTTGCCTTGCTGAATGTCGTCCAGAACCGCTTTCATGCGTGCTTTGGTTTCTTCGTAAGGCAGGATGCGTGGGCCGGTGACGTATTGGCCGTATTCTGCGGTGTTGGAGATGGAGTAGTCCATGTTTGCAATGCCGCCTTCGTAGATCAGGTCCACGATCAGCTTCACTTCGTGCAGACACTCAAAGTACGCCATTTCAGGGGCATAGCCGGCTTCGACCAGGGTTTCGAAACCACAACGGATCAGCTCTACCAGACCGCCACAGAGAACAGCTTGCTCGCCGAACAGGTCGGTTTCGCACTCTTCGCGGAAGTTGGTTTCGATGATGCCGGAGCGGCCGCCACCGATGGCGGAGCAGTAGGACAGGCCGATTTCCAGCGCTTTGCCGGTGGCGTCGGTGTCAACAGCTACGAGGCAAGGCACGCCGCCGCCTTTGGTGTATTCGCCGCGCACGGTGTGGCCTGGGCCTTTTGGCGCCATCATGATCACGTCAACGCCTTCTTTCGGCTCGATCAGGCCGAAGTGTACGTTCAGGCCGTGGGCAAACGCGATGGCGGCGCCTGGCTTGATGTTGTCGTGGACGTATTTCTTGTAGGTTTCTGCCTGCAGTTCGTCGGGCATGGTGAACATGATCACGTCGCACCACGCAGCTGCTTCGGCGATGCCCATAACTTTCAGGCCTTCGCCTTCAGCTTTCTTTGCGGAAGGGGAGCCTTCGCGCAAAGCAACCACAACGTTTTTTGCGCCGGAGTCGCGCAGGTTCAGCGCGTGGGCGTGACCTTGGGAGCCGTAGCCCAGGATGGCAACGTTCAGGTCTTTGATCAGGTTAATGTCGCAATCGCGATCGTAATAAACGCGCATGATGGGCGCTCCTTTAACTGGTTTCTGGAGGCAGAATACGTTTTTTGAAGTGAGGGACGACCACATTTGGCTAGTAGTTCGCACTACTTTACGAGTATTCATTCGCAAAGAGGTAATTTTCCGGATTATTCATGCTTGATGATCTTGATCGCCGCATTTTGCGCTATATGCAGGCAGACCCGACTCAATCCGTGCCTGATTTGGCGGATCGCTTGTCTTTGACAACCTCTCGCCTGACGCGGCGGGTTGAGAAGTTGAAGGAGGCTGGCGTGCTGCGGGGGCAGCGGGCGGTTATTGACTGGCAAGCCTTGGGATACGCGGTGGAAGTTTCGCTGCGGGTGACCTTGGATAAGACCCAATCGCGGGCGTTTGATGAGTTTATTGAAGCGGCGCGGGACATTCCTGAAGTCACGGAAATTCAAACGTTTCTGGGGCGTGTTGATGTGCGGCTGTCGGTGATTGCCAAAGACATGGGGCATTATCAGGAGGTGTATCGCAGCCGTATTCTGACCTTGCCGCATATCACGGACATTGAATCGCTCATGCATGTAGCTCGGATTAAATCTGATGAAAGCCTGCCGATATGATTGAATTGGACGAGATTGATCGCAGCCTTCTCAAGGCGTTAGCAGAAGACGCGACGCAGAACGCGGGCGCGTTGGGACGGCGGTTTGGACTGTCGCAGCCGGCGACCTGGCGGCGGATCAAGCGGTTGCAGGACAGCGGGGCGATTGCGGGGCGGAAGCTGGATCTGGATTATGAGAAGCTTGGGTTTGGCGTGACGGTGTTTTTGGGGGTCAAGCTGGCCACCAAGGGTCGGGTGAGTCTTGAGGACTTTGAGCGCGCGGTTTCAGCCATTCCGGAGGTGCAAACCGTGGAGCACGTGCTGGGATTGTATGATTACCGGCTGCGTGTCACTGCGCGCGATATATCTGATTTTGAACGGGTTTTGCGGCGTCGAGTGATGACACTGCCGGGCGTGGGCAATGTGGAGGCCAATGTTTTGCTGAGCGAAGAACGGCGGCCGGGACCGCTGTAAGCGCTTGATGGAAATGACGAAGGGTCTTGAAGGCTTTGGGTGATTGGTGGACGCGCCACTTTGCGGTAGACCATAGGTAACATGATAAGGAGTTTCCCGATGGTGCATGATGTTGATCCCGGTGGGTTGAGCGAGTTTTCCGTGGTGTTCACGGATCGGTCTTTGAACCATATGTCTAAAGCTTTTCAGCAGGTTATGCGGGATATCTCCGACTTGTTGAAGGAGGTCTATAACGCAGACGCGGTGGCCTTGGTGCCGGGCGGCGGAACCTATGGCATGGAAGCGGTTGCGCGGCAGTTTGCTGCGGGGCAGAAAACGCTGGTGGTGCGCAATGGGTGGTTCTCTTACCGCTGGAGCCAGATTTTTGAAGCTGGCGGTTTTGCGGCGGAAAGCACGGTGATGAAGGCGCGGCAGACTGGGAATGATGTCACTGCGCCGTTTGCGCCCGCGCCGATTGCGGACGTTGTGGCGGAAATTCACAAGCAAAAACCGCAGGTTGTCTTTGCACCGCATGTGGAAACCAGCGCCGGTGTGATCCTGCCGGATGACTATATCAAGGCCATGGCTGACGCCGCACATGAGGTTGGCGCGCTGATGGTTCTCGACTGCATCGCGTCTGGTTGTGTTTGGATCGACATGAAGGCGCTAGGCGTGGATGTGTTGTGCTCTGCGCCGCAGAAAGGTTGGAGCGCGTCGCCGTCAGCTGGGCTGGTGATGATGTCAGATAAAGCTTTGACGCGGTTGGAAAATATCCAGTCTGACAGCTTTGCGCTCGACCTGAAAAAGTGGCGAGACATCATGGTGGCTTATGAGAATGGCGGCCATGCCTATCACGCGACCATGCCAACAGATGCGCTGCGGGCGTTCCGTGATACGATGCTGGAGACCAAAGAATACGGGTTTGAGAAGTTGCGTGAGGCGCAGTGGGCCCTGGGTGACGGTGTGCGTAACATGCTGAAAGACAAGGGCATTCAGTCGGTTGCGGCGGATGGCTTTGGCGCGCCGGGCGTGGTGGTGAGCTACACCAGCGACCCTGGCGTTCAGAACGGCAGTAAGTTTGCCGCAGAGGGCATGCAGATTGCCGCCGGCGTGCCGCTGGCTTGCGATGAGCCTGAAGGCTTCATGACCTTCCGGCTTGGGCTGTTCGGATTGGACAAATTGTACGATGTTGACGCGACAATAAATCGTTTACGAAATGTGCTTGATACGGTGCTTTAGCACGTCGGTATCGCGTCGGTATTACGACTGTTTTGCGGAGGTGGCGTTTTTGGCGCTGCCTCCGTTTCATTTTGGTGGTTGCTTTGCAGAAATAGCCGTGCGCGGGTCAACGTGTTGTCTTCTGGCGCAGGGTGATATTGCTGTTTTGTGGCAATCCATAACGCAGAGTTAAGGCGATCACCCCCAGGCTGATTACCAACCAGAGGCCGCCCCAGAACAGTGTTGAGCCGCCAACTTGTTCCGCCAGAATGCGCGCGTCAGAGCGCAGGTGGGCGCGGCGGATGGTGTCGTCAAAAATGTCCAGAGGAGCGTAGATGATGCTGCTGATCCCGATGGTGCGCAGGATCATGTCGTTGATGTCCAAGCTGAGGTAGCGACTAGCCAGTAGCATGGCCACGCCGGTGGCAAGTGTGAAGCCAAGTGCAAAGAGATCGCGCACATAGAAAGCCGCCACCAGTAAGGTGATGCCGCCAAATACCGCGAGGATGGCCCGGTCCCAGTGGGTGCGCAGTGCCAGAACAAAGAGCGCGGCGCCGATCAGGAGTGAGCCGAGGTATCCGGCGGAGGTGATCCAGAACGGGCTGCCGCCGCGCGCGGTGACCAAACCGCCTTCGTTGGGGCTTACTGACAGGCTGAGGACTTCGCCGCCGGTGAGTATTGCGGCAACTGCATGCGAGAGCTCATGTAGGAACACCGTGAGAATGCGCAGCGGCAACAACACATCGGTTTTCCACAAGAGCGTGATCAGCAGCGTCAAAGCCAGAAGCTGCCAATGATTGCTAACGAAGGTACTGAGCGACCGCATCGGTCAGCGCACGCCCAGCCCCATTTGCATCAACGTTTTGCGCACCGGTGCCAGCGAATAGAGCGCGTTGAGGCCAAGGGCGCGGGCGTTGCGCAGCGGTTGCGCTTCGGCCATGGAGGCGCGGTTGAGCATGTCGATGCCCTTCACACGCAGTTTGACCTCGGTGAAGCGTTTGCGGTGGTAGCGCTCCAGCATGCGTTCACTGCCCAGATCGGCGGGGTCGGCTTTGGCCAGTTCCAGCAGGACGCGCATGTCGCCAAGGCTCATGTTCAGACCTTGCGCACCGATGGGTGGCACGACGTGGGCGGCCTCAGCCACCAGCGCGAGGCGTTGGCTGTAGAGCCGGTCAGCGGATTGCGAGATGATCGGCCAGATGGTGCGGTTGGACGCCAGCGTCAGTGGGCCAAAGAGGGCGCAGCTGCGCTCTGTCATCTCGGCCTCAAACTCGGCCTTCTCCATCGCAAAGAGTTCTTGCGCACGGGGGCCACGTTCCATCCAGACCAGTGCGGAAGAGGGCATGCCGTTGTGATCTGGTAGTGGCACAAGCGTGAAAGGCCCGCCGGAGCGGTGGATTTCGGTGGAGACATTGGCGTGGGGGATTGGGTGGGTCACCGCCAGCGCCAGGGCCTTTTGCCCATAGCGCGTGGTTTTGGTGCCGATGCCCGCGGCCTCGCGCATGGGGGAGTTGCGGCCATCGGCGGCGATCACCAGACGGGCACGGGTTTGGCTGCCATCGGAGAGGCCGACGCGCGCTTCATGTGTGCGGGTGAAGAGCGTGGTGGTGCCACAGCCCATGCGCAGGTCAACGTTGGGCAGCTCTTCCAGTCGGGCGATCATTTCGCGGCGCAGGAGCCAGTTTGGTAGGTTCCAGCCAAAGGGCTGTTCGGAGATGTCGGAGGCGTCGAAGTCTTTTACGATGCGCGGCTCGGCCACTTCGCCACCGGCATCCACGATGCGCATGATTTGCAGCGGGGCGGCGTGGGCATCGAGACGTTGCCAGAGGTCGGCCTCTTCCAGCAGCGTGCGGGCCGGTTGCAGGAAGGCGGTCGTGCGCATGTCCGCACCAGCGGCGTCCCGTTCGGTCACGGGCGGGGCCGGGTCGACGCATTGCACGGAAAATCCGGCAGCGCCAAAGGCGGCGGCGGCAGTCAATCCGGCGATGCCGCCGCCGGAAATCAGGATGTCCACTTGGGTTGTCTCAGTCATGGCAAAGGCCTCCTGCGCGGCACCTTACGCCTGGCTGAAACTGGTTCCAAGGGGATGAAATGTCACCCTCGGGAAATCAGCACGAGAGCGAGGTAAATCACTGGGACCAGGGCTACGGCAGGCATGTAGAGGCCGGGAATGCCGAACATGGCAATCGAGGTGCCCCAAAGTGCCACAAGCAGGGCGATGCCGGCCCAAACCCAGGTGGCTGGGTCCAGTTTGGTTTTGGTTTTTGGGGTGGAAATGTCAGACGCAGAGGCGAGGCTCATGATGGCAGTCCTTTACAGGGCCCGCGCCGGGGAGGGTGCGGGGAACAGGGAGGATAACGCTAAAAGATAGCACTGTGGGACACGACACTGCCGCGCTTCCCCGATCCCTCAGACCTGTCAGAAAGGCTCTCCTGCCGCGTGGTTTAGATATTCATCTGGGCTGCATCTTTAAAACTGGCACCTTGTCGCAGTGCGACGAGATGCCCGCCCCGACTTTCGCACAGGTCGCCGACGTTAGCGCAGCTTAGACAGGAAAGTCGGCAGGTCGTCGGTGTGGAAGTGGATGTGGTCGTGGTCCAGCGGTTCCGGAGCAACGTGTACAGTGCGCATGCCCATGTCGTGAGGGGCTTGCAGGTTGCGCGGATCGTCTTCGAACATGGCGGCGGTTTTGGTGTCGACGCCGTCTTTCTCAAAGATGGTCTCAAAGGCCGCGCGTTCGGGCTTGGGAAGGAAATTGGCGTGTTCCACGCCGTAAATCGCATCAAACAGACCGTCGAGGCCACGCGCGGCGAGCACCCGTTCGGCGTAAGGCGCGGTGCCGTTGGTGTAGACAATGCAGCGGCCGGGCAGTTCTTTGATGTATTGCGCCAGCAAACCGTCGGCCTCCAGATGGTCAAGCGAGATGTCATGCACGTCGACCAGATAGGGCGCCGGGTCCACGTCATGCTCACGCATCAGGCCGGTGAGCGTGGTGCCGTAGCGCGCCCAGTAGTCTTGGCGTAGCTGATTGGCCTTGGGGCGGTCCACGCCCAGAGCGTTCATCACATAGTCGGTCATCCGCACCTCGATTTGACCAAACAAATTGGCTTCAGGCGGGTAGAGGGTGTTGTCGAGATCAAACACCCAGGTGGAGACATGTGAGAAAGACTGCTTCGGCATGAGGGCGTGATACGCGGGGGGCCGCTTTGGTGCAACGGGGAAAGCGCGGTGGCGGGCGCCGTTGGGGTTGCATCACAGGGCGCAGTGCGTAGTCTGACCTTTACTGCAAAGAAGGACCGCGCCACATGTCGCAGACGACACGCCCGAACAAAGATGCCTATACGCTGATTTTGGAAGCGATTGATGTGGGTGTTTTTAAGCCGGGGGATCGGCTGGTGGAGAGCGATCTGGCGGAGCGCTTTGGTATGTCACGCACCCCGATCCGGGAAGCATTGCAGCGGCTGGAGACGCAGTCGCTTTTGGCGCGGGACGGGCGCAGCCTGATTGTGAACTCGCTGGATCACAACCAGATGGCGGAGCTCTATGTGGTGCGCGGGGAGCTTGAGGGCTTGGCGGCGCGGCTGGCGGCGCATCATGCAACCACTGAAGAGGTTCAGGTGTTGCAGGATATGGTCAATGAGGACCAGAAGCGGGTGGATGATCCGTCCGCTTTGGCGCGCTCTAACCGGCGGTTTCATAAGCAGATCCATCTGGCGAGCCACAACCGGTATCTGGTGCAACAACTGGACCTGGTGCATCGCTCGATGGCGTTGATGGCGACCACGTCGATTGCTGTAGAAGGGCGCGGTGAAGACACGTTGGTGGAGCATCAGGCGATTGTGGATGCGATCACTGCGCGCGATGGCGATGCGGCGGACGCGGCCTTGCGGGCGCATATTTCGACGGCCTTTGTGACCCGCTTGAAGCAGGAAAACTCTGAGTAGTCAGGTGGTGTCACTGGCGTGGCAGGTGCTGTGGTCGACGGCCTCGGCGGTTTTGCCGTGGCTGGTTTTGTCCCAATAGAATGGCGCGAGCACCATCTCGACGAGGCCTTTGTAGGCGGCCATTGTGGCCAGCGGGAAGTAGAATAGCATCGACAGAATCCACGGGTAGAGCCGGGGGCGGTTGCTCTTGTGGACTGCGGTGATCCAGAGTGCGCCGTTGGTGGTGCCGGATAGCAGCAGCGTGGCGACGAGGATCAGCAGGGTTTCCCGTGGCAGCGTGTCGGTCAGCGGGTGCGGCAGGCCAAAGGCAGCGCCCCAGAGGAGCCACAGAAAGGGCGCGAGTAGAAACTGGCTGATTGTGCAGAGAAAGAGCGTCTGGAAGCCGAGAAATTGCCGTGGGCCTAGATCGCGCCATAGTTGGCGCGGGTTACGCATGTGCACGATATAGGTGGCCATGTAGCCTTTGAGCCAGCGCGAACGCTGCCGGATCCAAGGAATAACATGGCAGTTGGCCTCTTCTTTGGTGATTGTGGGGATGAGCTCTGTGCGATAGCCGCGTCGGGCGAGGCGGATGCCAAGGTCAGCGTCTTCGGTGACGTTGTGGCTGTCCCAGCCGCCAACCTCTTCGATCAGATCTCGACGTAGAAACAGCGTCGTGCCGCCTAATGGAACTGGGAAACCGAGGCGGGTGAGCGTTGGCAGGAGCAGTCGGAACCAGGCGGCATATTCGATTGCAAAGCAACGTGACAGCCAGTTGGTGTAGGGGTTGTAGTAATCCAGGACCCCTTGCAGGCAGGCCACATCAGGCCCTGCGTGGGCAAAGTGATAGGCGACATGCTCCAGTTGATCTGGGGCGGGGGCGTCTTCAGCATCCCAGATGCCGATGATCTCGCCGCGGCAAAACGGCAGCGCATAGTTGAGGGCGCGGGGTTTGGTGGTGATGCCGGAGCCGGTGGGCACCTCGACCACCCGCATCCAACGCGGCAGATGGGTTTGGGCGATGGTGGCTTGGGTGAGCTGGTCTTTCTCTTCGAGAACCAGCACCACATCCAACAAGGCACGGGGATAGGTCAGCCGTGTGAGGCGGCGGATCAAGGCCGTCGCGATTTCGGTTTCGCGAAACAGCGGCACCATCACGGAGATGCGTGGCAGGCGGGCGCGACGACCATTGCGGGTCAGATGGGCAGGCAGCGTAAACGGCGCGGCGGCGGACCAGCGCAGCGGAGGGATCGGCGGCGCGCCCCCTTTGGGCCAGAGGTGAAAGCAGAGGGCCGCGATGCGCAGGCTGGTGGCGGCGATCAGGGTGACAATGGTCCACCAGGTAAGCAGGTGCAGGGCCAGGTTGGGTATGGGGACGGCGGCAAACACGAGCAGGAGCAACAGGCTGACAAACAGGCAGTGCCGCAGGGCAGCGCCATGGGCGAAGCGACGGCAACTCTCGGCTTCCGGCACACAGGACTCGGCGGCTTCGGTCAGAGCGCGGCGGTGATGTAAGGCGACATGGGCTTGCAGCTGTTTGGCATCGGTGAGCGCAAAAAGCGCCTCTCGCAGATGGGGAGGCAAGACGGCGCGCAGGTCATCGAGATGGTCAGCGCGGCCGGTGACTAAAATGACGGTGCTGCCAATCTTGGCCCAAGGCAGTACATTGTGCTTGAGGCAGAAGGCGGGCGACAACAGGTCCGCGGCCGACTTTGAAGGTGGCGTGCGGGTCAGATCGACCTGACGCAGGTCTTCCGATTGGGCTTTGAAATTGCGAAAGGCCGCATTTGTCACCCAGCCTTGGGCGGTCAGGATTTCGGTGAGGGTGGCATTCCAGGACGATTGGCAGCGCAAGGCGAAGAACAGCTGCCACGGGGTAACCAAACCTGCCTCGATCAAGGCACGCGCCAAGGGCAGCCGCGCCGCGTCCTGCGGTTGATGTCGTTGGGCAGATTGCTGAAGAGGCGTGGTGGCCATACTGCACACCTAACTCGCTAAAACACACCGTTTTAGCCTGTGCGTGTATGGTTAATGCAAAGTTAACGTATGGCGGGCGCGCCGCCATACGTCGGGATTTCCTTACCTGAGGGTCAGGCGCGCGCGGCCATCGCGGCAGCGAAGTTCTCAAACAGGTAGAAGCTGTCCTGTGGGCCAGGGGAGGCCTCTGGGTGGTGCTGCACGGAGAACACCGGCTTGTCTGCGAGGCGGATGCCGCAGTTGGAGCCGTCAAACAGGGACACGTGGGATTCCACCACACCTTCGGGCAGAGTTTGGGCGTCCACTGCAAAGCCGTGGTTCATCGAAGTGATTTCCACTTTGCCGGTGTCGTGGTCTTTCACCGGGTGGTTTGCACCGTGGTGGCCGTGGTTCATTTTCACGGTTTTAGCCCCCAGCGCGAGCGCCAGCATTTGGTGACCCAAGCAGATGCCAAACACTGGAATGTCGGCTTTCAGCACATCCTGGATCATCGGCACAGCATATACACCGGTGGCCGCAGGGTCGCCCGGACCGTTGGAGAGGAAAACGCCATCCGGGTTGTGCGCGAGCACCTCTTCGGCGGTGGCGGTGGCTGGCAGGACGGTCACGTCACAGCCCACAGAGGCCAGGCATCGCAGGATGTTGCGCTTGGCACCGAAATCAACGGCCACAACCTTGTGCTTTGGCTCGGTCAGCTTTGGGTAGCCATCCGGCCAAGCCCACCGCATCTCGTTCCAGTGGTAGCTTTGGGCGCAGGTGACTTCTTTGGCCAGATCGAGACCTTCGAGACCAGAGAAGGCACGCGCTTTGGCCACCAAAGCTTCGGTGTCAAACTCGCCATCCGAGTTGTGGGCCAGTGCGACGTGTGGCGCGCCTTGTTGGCGGATCGCGCGGGTCAGGCGGCGGGTGTCGATGCCGCCGATGGCGATGCGGTTCCGGGAGGCGAGCCAATCGGACAGCGTGTTCACGGAGCGCCAGTTGGATGGCTCGGTTGGGTCCCATTTCACAACCATGCCCTCAGCCACCGGATCGGCGGTTTCGTCATCTTCCGGATTTACGCCGGTGTTGCCGATGTGAGGGAAGGTGAAGGTCACGACTTGGCCCGCGTAAGACGGGTCGGTCATGATTTCCTGATAGCCGGTCATGGCGGTGTTAAAGCAGAGCTCCGCCACTGTTTCGCCGGTGGCGCCAAAGCCACGTCCGTAAAACAGAGTGCCATCAGCAAGAGCGAGGCAGGCGGTCGGGTGATCGGGGGTCGATGCGGTCATGGGCGAGTCTCCGGCTGGCAAATTGGCCGATGCATATGTCGGTGGGCGGCGGGCGTCAAGCAGATGTGTGTTCTCAGTGACCCCTTATTTTAAAGGGTTTGGTCAAAAAACGCGATGGTTGCGAGTCAGCGGGCGTTTATATAAGGTCGCATGCTTATGTTTGACAGCAATTGGCAAGAAGAATGGCACTCAGAGAAGACATCAACAGCGCGCTGAAACAGGCGATGCGTGACCGCGCGGCGGATCGGCTTTCCACTTTGCGTCTGATCATGGCTGCGATCAAAGATCGTGACATTGCGGCGCGTGGCGAAGGCGAAGAAGGCGGCAGCGGTGTGTCGGATGCGGATATCCTGTCGATTCTCGCCAAGATGGTGAAGCAGCGTCAGGAAAGTGCGCGCACCTATGAAGAAGGTGGCCGTCTGGACCTGGCGGAGCGGGAACTGGCCGAGATCACCATCATCGAGGAATTCCTGCCCAAGCAGCTGAGCGATGACGAGATTGTCGAGGCTGTAAAAGCAGCGGTGGCCGAGGTGGGCGCAGAGTCCATCCGCGACATGGGCAAGGTCATGGGGGCGCTCAAGGCGAAATACACCGGCCAGATGGATTTTGGCAAAGTCGGGCCGATGGTGAAAGACCAACTGGCCAACGGTTAAGTTGATCGTGTGAGATTTGAAACGGCCTCGCCTGAAAAGGCGGGGCCGTTTTTTGTTGGGAGCCTTGTTTTTGTGTGGAACTGCGCTAGCCTGAACTGCATTAGACAGAGGTGATTTTATGAAACGGTTTTTGACTGCATTGGTGTGCGGAATGATGGTTTTTGGGGGTGGCGTTTCCGCCAAAGAGAAACCGTTACGCAACTCCATCGAGAAGAAAGTGAAACTCGAAGATTTGTCGTTTCGCGGCAAATATCGCTTTGGCCATGTGAAACAGCCCACCCGCCGAGGTGCTAAAGCCCAGCGGTTTGAAATCCGTCACGGGGATTGTGGTAAATCCAGTGGCTGGAATGACTGCACCACGGACCGCCAGCGCGTTGAGATGAAAGAACACCCCAAAAACAGTATGTCCAAACCCGGAAAAGGAGTTTGGTATGGGTACTCGATCCTGATCCCGTCAGACTTTGTAAGCCTTGGAAAAGCGAACACCACATTGGGACAAGTAAAGGCAGAGGGCTGGTCGACGCCGATGTGGTGGCTGACGTTTAACGATCGTCCGTACATCAAGTTTGCGGACGGGCGCACATGTAGCTTGGGTGCGCTTGGGTCCTGGAAGGGGCGATGGGTCGATCTGGTTGTTTTTGCCCACTACGGCCACAGCGGGCAGCCGGTCTATTTTCAGCTGTTCAAAGATGACAAGTTGTTGTGCCAGTTGAAGACCCCTTTCATGCCAGCAGAGTTTGCCCGCAAGACACCGAAGCTTGGGTTGAAGTATGGCATCTACAACAGTTTTGTCAGCCGGTATCTGGCTCAAAAAGGCCGCACCCCGCCGGAAGTAAAAGCCTATGCGCAAACACATGAGGGCGGGAAATCTCGCAGCCCGTCGCCGACGCCATTTGAGTATGACTGGGGCGTACGCCTACCGACGCATGTGATCTATTACGATGAGATGCGTTTTGGCAGCCGCAGGGAAGATGTTGACGTCAAGCTATTGGAACAGCGCGGCGTGCCGCCCGTGGACTGAACTGCGCGACAGGGCGCGCCACTTAGGGGATCAGTCCACGACGCCCGCGCCGGTGAAGCCACATTCGTCCATGGCTTTCACATAGGACGCGGTGAAGCCGTCCAAGAAAAAGGTGGCGAAGACCTGCCCGCCCACAACCGTGTCGAGTTGGCCGTTCTTGCGCATGGCGCGCAGCACCCATTGGCTGTCTGGGTGGTCAAAACGGAAGGTGGCTTGGGCAAAGCCCTCTTCGTCGAAGAAGCTGGTGACCACAGCG
The DNA here is from genome assembly GCF_047124445.1 of Shimia sp. MIT1388. Classification (GTDB taxonomy): domain Bacteria; phylum Pseudomonadota; class Alphaproteobacteria; order Rhodobacterales; family Rhodobacteraceae; genus Shimia. Next base: position 3,974,719 of record NZ_CP138921.1, read on the forward strand.
TCCATGCTGTCTTCATCATCAAAGCGGATGTAGATGGCCTGGCCGTCCTGCATCACGGTGGGATAGCCGCGAAAGGCGCTTTCGCGCACTTCGACGCTTGGAAAGAAGTGGGGGGGACCGGCGTCTCCGTTGCTGATTTCCACGCTCAGGGTGGGGTTGCCGTCGCCACCGGTGAAGGCGGTGCAGGTGCGGCGCAGGTCTTCGCCGGTGTCGATGGTTTCCGCGACCACCTGCCAGGAGCCGTAGCTCCAGTATCCGCTGTCCACAACAGTGGGGGCGGGGGGCGGTGCGCTGGTGGTTGTAGGGGCTTGCGCGGGCGCAGAGGTGTTGGCGGTGAAGGCCAGAAGGCCAGCGGCAAAGAGGTTCATAAAAGCGCGTTCCTATGTTGTCAGGCGGCAGGGTTGCAGAGAAACCCTGACAAACCTTTGACGAGAATAGAGTTTTGCGTGCCTTTGCCTAGGGTTGTTTTGAGGCGCGGGGCCACAGCATCGGGAACCAGTCCTCGCGCAGCGTTTGGCCTTGTGTCATGTCGTGGCCCGGGAAGGGGGGAGACGTGGGGCCGGGGCGGTCCACATAGCGGGCATCATCCCCAAGAAGGCGCAGGGAAAAGGCGCGGCGGCGTTGGGTGGCGGTGTTACCTCGCGCGCCATGCAGGATGTGGTAGTTGAAAGCCACTGCGTCGCCGGGTTCCATCTCCCATTCCAAGACGCGCATGCCTTCGGCGTCGGGATCAGGGATCGGCATGTAGTCGTCTTTGTTAGGAAAGAAACTCTCCTCGCTGACCCAGCGGGTGGGGAGAACCGGTTTTTCCCATTTGTGACTGCCCGCCACCATGCGCAGGGTGGCGTCTTTCACCGGATCAAGGGGCGACCAGAAGCTGATGGTTTGCTGGCCTTCGACGAAATAATACGGCCCATCGGTGTGCCAGGGCGTGGCCATGGAGGTGCCGGGTTCCTTTACCAAGACGTGGTCGTGGAACATCTGCACGGTTTGCGACTGCATCAGCTGCGCGGCGACCTCGGCGGCAGCGGAGGTTTCGATGACCTCTTGGAACTCAGAGATGCGCTGCCAGTTGCAATAGTCGTCAAAGAAGCGGCCGGTCTGGCCTGCTTTTTCGTTATTGGAGGCATAAGGGCCGGGCTCTGCCAGATTGCGTTCGACACCTTTGCGCAGGGTCTCGACGTGATCGGCAAATAACCCGCGGATCAGGACAACGCCGTCCGCCTGGTAGGTGTCGATGTCCTTGGCTGTGATCGTGACCATGATGATGCCTCCCCAATAGTGCGACCGGCACGGTGCGGCGCAATCGGGAAAGCGTCAAGCGGTTTTAGATCTGGGTCGCATGCAGACGTAGGGCGTTGGCGATCTCAAGCAGGCGTGGGCCAAGGTCATTTTCCATGCGGTCTCTGGTCAGGAAGGGCGCAGGGCCACCGAGGTTGAGGGCCATGTCAGGCGCGGCGTCGCTGTCCATGGGCAAAGGCACCGCGACCGAGTGCACGCCTTCGTGCCAGTCGCCGTAGTTCACGTAGAAGCCTTTTTCCGCGATCTGCGCCGCGGCGGCATTGATGCCGTCAAGAATAGCTGGCCACCGCTCCGGGCCGTGGTGGTCTGCTAAAGCTTCAAGGATTTCAGCGCGTTCCTCGGGTTTGCAGCCCGCGATGTAGGCGCGGCCCATGGCGGAGCGGGCCAGAGAGATGCGCGAGCCGACGCCAAGTTGCAGCGACATCATGCCGTGGTCGGCACGGGCACAGGCGAGGTAGGTCACAGTGTGATCGTCACGCGCTCCAAGGGCCACTTGCACGCCGTCGCCCGCGTAATCAGCGAGGCGTTGCATGGGGTCTTTGGCGGCATCGCGAAGCGGCATGGACCCCAAACAGGCAAAGCCAAGGCTGAGGGCTGGAACGCCAATGCGATAGCGGCCGGTTTGCTCATCATAGAGTAGGTAGCCGGTTTGCAAGAGCGTGTAGGTTAGGCGCGAGATAGTGGAGTTGGGCAGGCCGGTACGTTCGGCAATGTCGCGATTGGACAGACCCGCGCGATCGCGGGGGCGAAAGCAGCGCAACACATCCAATCCGCGCGACAGGGCGGTTACAAACTGGCGGTCTGTTTCGGGAGCTTGGGCGTCGCTGGCGACGGACGTGCGTTTTCTCATTGGGGGAGCTCGCGGCAGTACAATTGGGGGCTGCGCCTGCCTGGGTGGGCGCAGAATGCGCCTGCCGAGGGGCAGGCAGGCGCAGCCCGGCGGTGCCGGGCAAAGGAAGGCAAGTCTATGCTCATGGGTAGGCATCTATTTCCGCATGGTGGAATTTTCTATGCGTCATGAGAGCTCTTTCCACAAGACCTTGCCGACGCCGGATTTCGGCAACGCGTCGATGAACTCCACGATGGTGGGGCACTTGTAGGCGCTCATCTGGGTTTTGCACCATGTGATGATGGCGTCCTCGGTGAGTGTGTCGCGGGCCTCGGTTTGGGGCACGACAAAGGCTTTCACACATTCGCCGCGCCGGTCGTCTTTGGCGCCGACCACGCAGCATTCGGCAATGTCTGGATGATGCAGCATCAGCATCTCAATTTCGGCGGGCCAGACTTTGAAGCCTGCGGCGTTGACCATGCGTTTGACGCGGTCGACCATGAAGAAATAGCCGTCTGCGTCACGATACCCGATGTCGCCGGAGCGGAAAAACGGCACGCCGTCGATTTCGACAAAAGCTTCTGCGGTCGCCTCGGGGCGCTGCCAGTAGCCGGTGAAATTCTGCGGGGCGTGCATGACAATTTCACCAACTTCGCCATGCGGCAGTTCTGTGTCACCGCCGATTTCCAGCACACGGCTGTCGACCTCATAAATGGGCTGGCCGAGGCATTGGCGTTTGGGGGCGTCGATGGGATTGATGTGGGTGGCGGCCATGGTTTCGGAAAGTCCGTAACCTTCGATGTAGTCTAGCCCGGTCATGTCTTTGAGCCGTTTGGCAATGGCGTCGGGCATGGCCGCGCCGCCGCCGCCGATCATCTCCAGCGTGGAGAGGTCGTAGCTGTCAAAATCCGGGTCGTTCACCAGATCAATCGCCATGGTCGCAATCGAGCGCCAGCGGGAAATTTTGTAGCGTTGGATCAGGCCTGCGGCCAGTTTGGAAGACCAGCGCGGCAGGATCACGTTGCGCCCGCCGGTCAGGATCGGGGCGCACATGCCGCCAACCATGCCGGTCACGTGAAAGAAAGGCAGCGCGGCGAGATGCACGGTGTCCTCATGCGGCGGGTTCCAGATCACGCTGGCGTAGAGGGAGGCCAGAAAGGTGCGATGTGTATGCATGCAGCCTTTGGGCTGGCCGGTGGTGCCGGAGCTGCAGGGGATGACAGCGAGGTCGTCGCTTGTGGTGTCGCGGGGCGCTGGGACATGACCTGCGTCTAAGGTCGATTGGAAGCCGGTGATGCCGAGGGTTTCGGCGTCTTGCTCGGACATGGCCTGCGCCAGATTGGGTGGGATCAGGTCAAAGTCGGTCTGCCCCATGTCGGTCATGCGGGTGCCGATCAGCGTGGCCAGGTCGCCGCGCTTGAGGGCAGGCAAAATGTGCTCCGAGAGCTCCAAGGCGCAAATTGCAATTTTGGCGCCGGTGTCCGCGACGAGATAGTCGATCTCGGCCTGCTTGTTCATCGGGTTCACTGGCACCACAGCGCCGCCCGCGCGCAGGATGGCAAAGAAGCTGATGATGTATTGCGGGCAATTTTGGGTGTAGAGCAGCACCCGGTCGCCTTTGGTCAGGCCGACGTGTTGCAAATAGCCAGCCAGTGCGTCCACCCGGGCGGCGATGTCACGGTAAGTGTAGTCAGCGCCATTGTAGGTCACGGCGATGTTGTCGCCCCATTTGGTCACGGCCTCATCCATGCAGACATCAATCGGCTGATCTGGCCGGTCAAAGGTCCAGTCTTTGCCAGTGGGCCAGAAATCCGGGATGCGGGCGTTTGGGTGGGGCATTGTGCCGTCCTTTGATCTTGCATGTCCGCGCGGGGCGTGAGCCAGCCTAGCGTGGCTTTGCGGGATTTCAGCGGGAAATTTTGCGCAAGTGTCGTCGCGTCGTTTTTTGCAGGAAGGCCGCGAAACAGATTTTCGCGTGGCGGAAGCCGCCGTAGACTGGCGGCAACATGTAGATGCGAGGGAGGCTCACGATGGGCGAGAAAAAGGTCACCGTGGAATTTGTGGAAGATGTGGCGCTGATCTGCATTGACAACCCGCCGGTGAACGCCAGCGGCGTGGCGGTGCGGCAGGGGATTGTCGATGCTTTGGAAGAGATCAAGGCGGCGGGGTCCGCGAAAGCAATTGGTCTTTACTGCGCGGGGCGGACGTTCATTGCCGGGGCGGACATCACCGAATTTGGCAAACCGCCGCTGGAGCCGGGTTTGCCTGAGGTTTGCAACATTCTTGAGGACAATGACACGCCGATTGTGGCGGTGATCCATGGCACGGCGCTGGGCGGTGGGCTGGAAACCGCGATGGGCTGTCATGCGCGGGTGGCTGTGCCGACGGCGAAGGTGGGTTTGCCAGAGGTGCTTTTGGGGATCCTGCCGGGCGCCGGTGGCACTCAGCGCGCGCCGCGGCTGGCGGGCATTTCCAATGCGTTGGACTTGATCCTGTCGGGTCGCCATGTGCCTGCAAAAGACGCGCTGAAGATGGGGCTTGTGGATCGCATCGACGAAGGTGAGCCGCGCGATGTGGCTTTGGCGGCGGCGAAGGATGTTGTGGCAGACAGGCTGGCAACGCGCCGGACCGGGGAGTTGACCACAACGCCGGACGACGCGGCGATTGAGGCCACGATGGCTGCGGTGCAGAAGAAGCATCCGCATCTGATCTCGCCGCAGAAATGCGTGGAGTGCGTGGCGGCCTCGACCGGGGATTTCCAAGACGGTCTGGCATTTGAGCGAGCGCGGTTCATGGAGTGTCTGCCCTCGCCGCAGTCCAAAGGCCTGATCCATGCATTCTTTGGCGAGCGCGCTGTCGCAAACATTCCGGAGAAGAAAGCGCGGCCGCGGGATATCGCCAGCGTAGGGGTGATTGGTGGCGGGACCATGGGATCCGGCATTTCGACCTCGGCTTTGATGGCTGGGCTGCCGGTGACGCTGATCGAAGTGTCGCAGGAAGGCCTGGATCGTGGCGTTGCGACGATCACTGGCAATCTGGATGGTGCGGTGAAACGCGGCAAGATGAGCCAGGAAAAGCGCGATGCGGCACTGGCGAACCTGACAGCCTCGACCGAGATGGAGAGCCTTGCGGAAGTCGATCTGGTGATTGAGGCGGTGTTTGAGAAGATGGAGATCAAGAAGGAGATCTTCACAAAGCTGGATGCCATCTGCAAAGTAGGCGCGGTGCTGGCGTCCAACACGTCTTACCTCGATGTGGATGAGATCGCGGCGATGACCAAGCGGCCGCAGGATGTGTTGGGGCTGCACTTCTTCTCCCCGGCGCATATTATGAAATTGCTGGAAGTGGTTGTGGGTGCGAAGACCGCGCCAGAGGTTGTAGCGACGGGCTTTGCTCTGGCCAAGAAGATGCGCAAAGTGGCTGTGCGGGCCGGTGTGTGTGACGGGTTTATCGGCAACCGTATTCTTGGACACTACCTGAAAACCGCGAGCTATTTGGTGCTGGATGGGGCGCATCCCGATCAGGTGGACAAGGCGCTGGAAGGCTTTGGCTTTGCCATGGGGCCACACCGCGTCGGCGATCTGGCCGGTTTGGACATCGGTTACATGACCCGCAAACGGCGCGAGGCAACCCGCCCTGCAGAGGAGCGCTACAGCGGTGCGATTGCGGATCGGTTGAGCGAAAACGAGTGGAACGGGCGCAAGACCGGCAAAGGCTACTTTGTCTATGAAGGACGGCAGACTCTGGAGAACCCGGACCTGAACGCCATCATTGACGAAGAGCGTGCCAAGGCCGGCATCACGCCACGTGACTTCAGCGACGCGGAGATTGTCGACCGTTACATGACCGCGATGATTTCGGAGGCCGCGCGGGTGGTTGAAGATGGCATCGCGCTGCGGCCGGTGGATGTCGATGTGGTATTCCTCATGGGATATGGCTTCCCGCGTTTTCGCGGCGGGCCGCTGCATTATGCGGACACGATTGGTGCGGCGGAGCTGGTGAAGCGGATTGAGGCTTATGCCCAAGAGGATGCGCATTACTGGCAAGTGCCTGCGTTGCTTCGGAAAATGGCCGAGGATGGCACGACGTTTGCCGATTTGAACAAAGGGAAGTGACGCCATGGACCTGAGTTATTCTAAAGAAGACTTGGCGTTTCGCGATGAGGTGCGGGCGTTTCTGGCGGAGCGTTTGCCAGAGGAGATTTCCAGCGCAGTGCGCTCCGGCGGGGAGCTGACCAAGGCGATGATGGAAGAATGGCACGCCATTCTGAACACGCGCGGTTGGTTGGCGACGATCTGGCCCAAAGAGTTTGGTGGGCCGGGGTGGAGCCCGGTGCAGAAGCATATCTTTGAGGAAGAATGCAGTCGCGCTTATGCGCCAAGGATTGTGCCTTTTGGACTGAATATGCTGGGGCCGGTGCTGATCAAATTTGGCTCCAAAGACCAGCAGGCGCATTACCTGCCGCGCATTTTGGACGGCACCGATTGGTGGTGTCAGGGCTATTCCGAGCCGGGCGCCGGGTCGGATTTGGCCTCGCTTAAGACCAAGGCCGAGCGGGATGGTGACGAATGGGTCATCAACGGGCAGAAGACCTGGACCACCTTGGGCCAACATGCTGATTGGATTTTCTGCCTGTGTCGCACGGATCCGGACGCCAAGAAGCAGGAAGGCATCAGCTTTATCCTTGTGGATATGGCGACGCCGGGCATTGAAGTGCGCCCGATCAAGCTGATCGAGGGTGGGCATGAGGTGAACGAGGTGTTCTTCACCGATGTGCGGGTGCCGATTGGTAACCTTGTGGGGGAAGAGAACAAAGGCTGGACCATTGCCAAGTTTCTGCTGACCCATGAGCGTACGGGGATTGCCGGGGTGGGCTTCTCGATGCAGGCCTTGGAAGAGGTGAAGGCGATTGCGCGCAGCACAATGCGCGGGGGCAAGCCGTTGATCGAAGACCCGCTCTTTGCCGCGCGGATTGCGCAGGCGGAGATTGATCTTGAAGCGATGAAAATCACCAACCTGCGCATGTTGTTCAAGGCACAGGAGCAGGGTGCGCCGGGGCCGGAGACGTCTTTGCTCAAAATCAAAGGCACGGTGATCAATCAGGAGCTCAAAGACCTCGCGCGACGGGCCTTGGGGCCAGCGGCGGCGCCGTTCCCCGGCCACGTCACCGAGGGCAACCTGATGTTTGGCCCGGCGGATACCGAGCACAACGCGGCGCGGTATTTCAACAACCGCAAAACCTCGATCTTCGGTGGGTCCAACGAGATCCAGCGCAATATCGTGACCAAAACCATGCTGGAGCTTTGAGATGGACTTTAATCTGACCGAAGATCGCCAGATGTTGGCGGACACGTTGGGGCGGTTTCTGGGCGAGCAATACCCGGTCGAGCATCGGATCAAAGTGGCCTATGACGCGCCTTATCATGATCCTGCGCTTTGGGATCAGTTGGTGGAACTGGGCGCGCTTTATGCGCTGGCGCCTGAGGATGCCGGCGGCATGGGCGGCGGCGGATTTGATATTTCCGTTGTGTTTGAGGCACTTGGCGAGGCGTTGTGTCCGGAGCCTGTTTTGGGCGCGCTGATGGCGTCTCGATTGCTGGCCGCCGCCGACGCGGATCAGGAGGCGTTACTGACCGGGGCCACCAGATATGCGGTGGGCATCACCGAGATCGATGCGCCTTATGAACTGGACCAGATCGCCACCGTGGCCACGGCCAAAGGGGACGGGTTCACCCTGTCAGGGCGCAAGTCCACCGTCTATGGCGGGCAAGTTGCGGATGTGGTGTTGGTTGCGGCCAAACATGGCGACGGTTTGGGTGTCTTTGCGGTCAACGCAAGCGACGCCAATGTGACCGGCTACGGCATGATGGATGGCGGCGGCGCGGCGGAAGTGCTGCTGGATGACACGCCCGCCACGTTGGTTTTGGCGGACGCAGAGGCAGCTCTGCAAGACGCTGTAAACGCAGGCATTGTTGCCTTGTGTGCGGAGGCTGTGGGCGCGATGGAAGTGACCCATGCCACCACGGTGGACTACCTCAAACAGCGCAAGCAGTTTGGTACTCCGATTGGCAAATTCCAGGTGTTGCAGCACCGTGCGGTGGACATGTTGACCGAGATTGAACAGGCGCGGTCTATCACGATCAAGGCGGCGGCGGAGCTGGGTGGGGCTGATGCGTCCAAATATGCTTCGATGGCCAAAAACATGATTGGTCGCGCGGCGCGATTGGTGGCGGAAGAGAGCATTCAGATGCATGGCGGGATCGCCATGACCTGGGAATATGCGGTGAGCCACTATGCCAAACGGTTGATCATGCTCGACGCGCAATTGGGCGACACGGATTACCACCTGAGCCAGGTGATGAAGGGCTACGCGGCTTAAGCTGTTGACCCGTAAAGAAAAGGCGCGCCCGAGGTGGCGCGCCTTTTTTGTTAGCCCAAGATGCCCGGCCAGTTGGCGAGGCCTTTGGTGATGTTACCGGGAATGTCCTGACGCCAGAGCTCCTGCGCGCGAAGGTTGGCGTTGAGATAGAGCACGTCCTCGTGGATGGTCCAGGCTTCAGGGATGGTCGGCGCGAGGTAGCCTTTGGACGCGGCATAGGCGCAGTAGCCCCCGAAACGCGGCGCGTAAGTCTCTGGATTGGCTTGGAATTTGGCCGCGTTTTGCGCGGAGGCAAAGCGCCAGGTCGCACCGTTCCAGTCGACCAGATTGGCGGCGGAGCCTTCGACTGGTTTTTGCTCTGTGAAATAGGCCACCGGGTCGTAGCCGTTGATGGCGATGGGGTTTTGGAACACCTCCGGTTCGCGGGCCAAAGCGCGCTGTGGGGTGAGCGCGTAGGCAAGTGGGGCGGTGGCAAAAAGGCCAAGTGCGGCGCGGCGTGTGAGCATGGTTGTTCCTCCTATGTTGGAAGCAATATAGCCGTGCAAGTTTGGCTTTGGACCCCAGGTCACCAAGAGGTGAACTCTGTGTCAGAATGAGAAAGGCGGCCACATTGGACCGCCTTTTGTTGTTCTAGTGTAGGAGGTTAGAGAACCTCAAAGAGGCCTGCCGCGCCCATGCCGCCACCAACGCACATGGTGCAGACGACGTATTTGGCACCGCGGCGCTTGCCTTCGATCAGCGCGTGGCCAACCATCCGTGCGCCGGACATGCCGTAGGGGTGGCCGATGGAAATGGCGCCGCCGTTGACGTTTAGGATCTCGTGTGGGATGCCCAACACGCGGGCGGAGTGCAGCACCTGACAGGCGAAGGCTTCGTTGAGTTCCCAAAGGCCGATGTCGTCCATTGTCAGGCCGTGGGCCTTGAGCAGCTTAGGCACAGCATGGATCGGGCCGATGCCCATTTCGTCCGGCTCTAATCCGGCGGCCGTCACGCCCACGTAGCGCCCCAGCGGCTCAAGGCCTTGTTTTTCGGCCATTTTGGCTTCCATGATCACCGAGGCGGAGGCGCCGTCCGAAAGCTGGGAAGCGTTGCCGGCGGTGATGAATTGACCTTCATTGACCTGTTGACCGTCTTTGAACACGGGGTTCAAGCCTCGCAGGTTTTCCAAGGTGGTGGCGGGGCGGTTGCCCTCGTCCTTTTCAAGCGTAACCTCTTGAAAGGACACCTCTTTGGTTTCTTTGTCCATCACGCCCATGGTGGAGGTCAATGGCACAATCTCATCGTCAAACTTGCCCGCGTCCTGTGCGGCTGCAGTGCGTTGTTGGGATTGCAGCGCGTAGGCGTCTTGATCTTCACGGGTCACACCGTAGCGGGCGGCGACGATCTCGGCGGTTTCCAGCATGGACATGTAGAGCGCCGGTTTGTGTTCCTTGATCCACGGGTCCACGCGGCGGTCCATGCGCATTTTATCGTTTTGCACCAGGGAGATGGACTCCACGCCGCCGCCAATGGCCACGTCCATGCCGTCATGCACGACCTGTTTGGCCGCCGTGGCGATGGCCATCATGCCCGACGCACATTGGCGGTCGAGTGACATGCCTGCGACCGTCACTGGCAAGCCCGCACGGACCACGGCTTGACGGGCGATGTTGCCGCCGGTGGCGCCTTGCTGAAGCGCGGCGCCGATGATGCAGTCTTCAACTTCGTGGCCTTCCAACCCAGCGCGGGAGACCGCGTGAGACACCGCATGACCGATCAGTTCTTGTGGCTGGGTGTTGTTGAATGCACCGCGGTAGGCTTTGCCAATTGGGGTGCGGGCGGTGGAGACAATGAGGGCGTCGCGCATGTCTAAATGTCCTGATTTTTCACGTCGGTTTTGCGTCTGTATCGCGGCTGTTTTGCGGCGGTGCGTTTTGCGACCTTAGCTGGCCTGTGCGTAGGTCTCGACACCCTGTTCAAAGCGCAGGTTTTTCCATTGCGCCACCAGCGCCGGTTTGTCCTCGCCTTTGATTTCGACGGTCACATTCCACTGCATCTCGATCACGCCTGGCTGTGGTTCGGAGTATTTTGCCAACGTGAAGCGCCCGCGAATTTCGGCGCCTGCTTTGACGGGAGCGACAAAGCGCACCCGGTCAAAGCCGTAGTTGATGCCGGTGCTTTCGGCCTCTGTGCGCGGCACGGCATCGGCGATCATCTGGCTGAGCAGGGAGAGCGTCAGGAAGCCGGGGGCCACGGTGGTGCCATAAGGTGTGTCCTTGGCGGCGTCCGGATCGGTGTGGATGGTTTGCGCTTCGCCGGTGGCCTTGGCGAAAGCGTCGATCATGGCTTGATCGATTTTGACCCATTTGGAGAGGCCAAATTCGCAGCCCACACCGTCTTCGAGTTTGAGAATTCTAGAAATCATGTGACCGGCTCCCAACCCTTGTTTGTTAAGGTATTCCGCAATGCGAAATTTAGTTTCACTTGTGACTAGGAGACGGGATTCGGAGCGATCTGTCAATATGCGGAAGTTAATTCTGCATTGCGGAATATGTGGTTCGGCACGCCAAAGGCTGTGCTCCGAAACATCGGAAAAGGAGCATCGCTTGAGTTGTTTGGGAGGCTTAGGTGCGTTTGCGGGTCCGGCGCATCAGTGCAACAAACCCCAGGGCACCCGCCGGCCAGATGGCCCAGAAATATCCATCCCAGGAAAAGAGATTGATGAGCACCAGGGCTGCGACCACCACCGCGCCACGGAGCATGGCGGGGCTAAACCGGGTGTTGGCCCAAAGGGGAGCCGCTTGGAACAGCCAGGCTGTGAGAAGGGCGAGGCCGGGCCAATGCGCCCAGAGGCCGTGCCCGGAGATCATGTCGATCACACACAACGCGCCAAAGATCAGGGCAAATTGTTTGCCACGCGTCTGCAGCGCCGCTTCGGCGTCGTCGTCCCTTGCACCAGACGGGGCGGTTTGGGGGCGCTCTTTGTTGAGGACCTCGTCAAACTCATCGTCCGGCCAAGAGCTGGCTTTGGCCGTGAAGGGCGCGGCGCTTTCTGGCGTTGCTTTGGGAGTAGCGCGCTCTGGCTCCGGGATCTGCATCTTCGGATAGGCGTTTGCCATGTTGGCAACGCAGTAGACCTGCACGCCTTCGGAGAAGTTTTTGGGATGGCGTTCACCGATGTAGTCAAAGCCAACGGTGAGTTTGCCACGCACCTGATCGTACACCTGCTGAGAGAGCAAAATGCCGCCCGGCTCGGCCATGGTTTGCAGGCGCGCGGCGAGGTTGACGCCTTCGCCCAGCAGGTCCTCGCCATCTACCATCACATCGCCAAGGTGAATGCCAATGCGGAAATTAAGTGCCATGTCAGGGTCTTGCTGCTGATCGCCGAGCTCGCGTTGCACCTCGATGGCGCATTGCACCGCTTCGACCACAGAGGGAAATTCGGCGATCAGCCCATCGCCTGCGGTATTGGCCACACGGCCATGATGGCGGGCGATGAATTTTTTGAACACGCCCCGTGCCGCTTTGAGGGCGCGCAGGCCTTCTTCCTCGTTCAACTCCATCACACGGCTGTAGCCGGCGGCGTCTGCTGCAAGAATGGTTGTCAGCTTTCTTTGGATGTCGGAGGGCATCGGAAACTCTTATGTTAATTCGATTAACTTATGTGGTCGTGATATGGTGGTTCACCGCAGAGGATCAACCCCAGTATACACATGTTTGTGTCCCATTTTTGAGAAAGGGTGTCGCGGTTGCGGCCTGCTACGACCTTGGTGTGCTTGCAGCGGTTTGCGCATCTGCCTAGGTTGGCGACACACGCGGACAGGAGGAGAACTGCCATGCATATGAGTGATCAACGCGAAATCGCGGCCCCGGTGGCAGACGTCTGGGCGGCTTTGTTGAGCGCGGACAGCCTGCTCAATTGTGTGCCCGGTGCAAAAGAGGTGACCGGTAACGCAGAGGACGGTTTTGAGGCCACTGTGGTGCAGAAGGTTGGGCCGGTGAAGGCGACCTTCAAAGGCAAGGTTGTGCTGTCCAATATGGTGGAGGGTGAGAGCCTGACCCTGACCGGTGAAGGCAAAGGTGGCGCGGCAGGGTTTGCCAAAGGCGGTGCGGATGTGACGCTGGCTCCGAGTGAAACGGGTACGCTGCTGAGCTATGAAGTGGACGCCAAAGTGGGTGGCAAGCTGGCACAGCTGGGAAGCCGGTTGATTGACGGCTTTGCCAAGAAAATGGCGGATCAGTTTTTCACCAATCTGCAGACCTCTCTGGAAGGGCCTGCGGAAGAGGGTGAAGAGGCGGCGGAAGACGCCCCCAAAAAGAGCCTGCTGAAGCGGATGACGGGCGGCTGAGCCTCGCGATAATTCCTTTGCATGTGAAGCAGATTGCATCACCGGGCTTGTAGAGCCGTGCGGTGGTGCACATATCCCTCTGAAAATTTGTGCACTTGGCGCGGACCAGCCACCTGCTAGGGTGGCGCGCTTAAAAAGGTGCAGACCGGAAGAGGGAGCCGGCGGTGATTGTAGACATAAAAGATTTGCGCAAAACCTACGCAGGTGGGTTTGAGGCGCTCAAAGGCGTGACCTTGGGCATCAAGGAAGGCGAAATTCTCGCGCTTCTGGGGCCAAATGGCGCGGGCAAAACCACATTGATTTCCACCATTTGCGGGATCACCAATCCGAGTGCAGGCTCGGTGTCCGTGGGTGGGCACGACGTGGTCAAGGATTACCGCGCGGCGCGGTCGATGATTGGGCTGGTGCCGCAGGAGATCAACCTGGAGCCGTTCAACAAGGTGATCGATGTGGTCACCTATTCGCGCGGGTTGTTTGGTAAGAAGGCCAATCCGGCCAAGATCGAAGAGATCCTGAAGCAGCTGTCGCTGTGGGACAAGAAAGACGCGCGGATCATGATGCTGTCCGGCGGTATGAAGCGGCGGGTGTTGATTGCCAAGGCGCTGAGCCATGAACCGCGGGTGTTGTTTCTGGATGAGCCGACGGCAGGCGTGGACGTGGAGCTGCGCAAGGACATGTGGGATGTGGTCGCCAAGCTCAAAGAGCAGGGCGTGACCATCATTCTGACCACGCACTACATCGAAGAGGCCGAGGCGATTGCCGATCGTGTGGGCGTGATCAACGGTGGTGAGTTGCTGCTGGTGGAAGAGAAGGCGGCGCTGATGCAGCGGTTGGGGCAGAAGACCCTGCAGGTTGATCTGCAAGCGCCGGTGGAGAGTGTGCCGGAGAGCCTCGCGAGCTATAATTTGGAGATAGCCGAGGGCGGCAATGCGCTGCGCTATCACTATGACACTAGCGGGGAGAGCACCGGGATCACCCGCCTATTGGGCGAGATCAGCGCGGCTGGCTTGCAGCTCAAAGACATTCAGACGGAACAGTCGAGCCTTGAGGACATCTTTGTCGGGCTGGTGAAGGAGGGCGCGGCATGAATTTCACGGCTGTATGGGCAATCTACTACTCCGAGATGGTGCGGTTCTTCCGCACGATTGCGCAGAGTTTCATTTCTCCGGTGATTTCCACGTCGCTGTATTTTGTGGTGTTTGGCGCCGCGATTGGCAGCCGGATCGATCAGGTTGAAGGTGTGAGCTACGGGGCGTTTATCGTGCCGGGGCTGATCATGCTGTCGGTGATGACGCAGGCGCTCTCCAACGCGTCCTTTGGCATCTACTTCCCGAAGTTCATTGGCACGATCTACGAGCTGTTGAGCGCGCCGGTGAGTTTCTTTGAGATTGTGCTGGGCTTTGTTGGCGCTGCTGCAACCAAAGCACTGTTCATTGGCGTGGTGATTTTGGCCACCGCGTCGATGTTTGTCGATGTGCCGGTGACGCACCCTTGGGCGATGATCCTGTTTTTGGTGCTGACCTGCGTGAGCTTCTCGCTGTTTGGGTTCATCATCGGGGTCTGGGCGGGCAACTTTGAGCAGTTGCAGCTGATCCCGCTGCTGGTGGTGACACCGCTCGTATTCCTTGGCGGCTCGTTTTATTCGATCTCCATGCTGCCGCCGATCTGGCAGAAAATCACTCTGTTTAACCCTGTTGTGTATCTGATTTCCGGCTTCCGCTGGTCCTTCTTTGGCACCGCAGATGTGCCTGTGGGGCTGAGCCTGTTGGCGATCTTCGGCTTCACTGCCCTGTGCATGGGCATCATCTGGTGGATCTTCAAAACCGGTTGGCGCATTCGGGCATAAAGTGTGTGCAGTGACGCGAGGAGACTCGCGTCACATCAGGATTTTTGATCACAAACATCGCTTTCCTGAGGTGCTTACCTTGTGAAACGACCATGCGCGTTCTACATGCCATGGGATGAAACGCTTGAACCCTTTTGCCAAAAAAGCGCCAACAGTGGCGGTGGTGCGTCTGCAAGGCATGATTGCCGCGGGCGGCCGTGGACAATTGAACGATGCCACATTGGCGCCGTTGCTGGAAAAAGCCTTTGCCAAAGGCAAGCCTGCGGCGGTGGCGCTTGAGATCAATTCTCCAGGTGGTAGCCCGGTGCAAAGTGCGCTGATTGGCAGCCGCATCCGGCGGCTTTCTGAGGAAAAAGACGTTCCTGTAATTGCCTTTGTGGAGGATGTGGCCGCATCTGGTGGCTATTGGCTCGCAGCGGCGGCGGATGAGATCTACGCGGATGAAAGCTCGGTTGTGGGCTCCATTGGCGTGATTTCAGCAGGCTTCGGCGCCAACGTGTTCCTGTCGCGCCAAGGATTTGAGCGGCGGGTTTATACCGCTGGAAAAAGCAAATCGATGCTCGACCCGTTTCAGCCGGAAAAGGCCGAAGACGTGGCTCGGCTAAAGCGGATGCTGGAACAAATTCACCAGAATTTCATCGCTCATGTGCAATCACGGCGGGGCGAGAAACTTGCGGACAATGA
The DNA here is from genome assembly GCF_047124445.1 of Shimia sp. MIT1388. Taxonomy (GTDB): domain Bacteria; phylum Pseudomonadota; class Alphaproteobacteria; order Rhodobacterales; family Rhodobacteraceae; genus Shimia. Next base: position 3,990,087 of record NZ_CP138921.1, read on the forward strand.
TGACCTGTTCACCGGAGAAATCTGGATCGGGTCTCAGGCCAAAGAGGTTGGTCTGATCGACGAAATTGGACATTTGGTGCCGGTTTTGAAGGCGCGCTTCGGGGACAAAGTGAAGCTGCGCCGCTATGGCATCAAACGGTCGGTGTGGCAGCGTTTTGGGGCTTCACTCGCCCAGGATGCGGTTGCAGGTATTGAAGAGCGGGCGCAATTCGCGCGGTTTGGGCTCTGACGTGCTGGTAAAGATTGTCTCTCTGTTTCTGGTCGGCATGGCGGTGCTCGCGATGTTTGGCAAACTCCGGTTTCCGGGCCAGAAGCAGTTGCAATCAAAGAAATGCCCCAAGTGCGGGCGGTACAAAATTGGCAAGGGGCCCTGCCCCTGCGGCAAGGGCATGGGGTAGAACATGGAATGGTTGCTGGTATCGCTGGGTTTGGTGATCCTGCTATTGGCTGGGGACGCGCTGGTACGTGGCGCGGTGAACCTGTCGCTGCGGATCGGGATTCCGGCGTTGATTGTCTCTTTGACAATTGTAGCCTTTGGCACCTCTGCGCCTGAACTGTTGATCTCTATCCAGGCTGCGTTGAAGAACGCGCCGGGCATTGCGATCGGTAACGTTGTTGGCTCCAACATCGCCAATATCCTGTTGGTTCTGGGTATTCCGGCCATTCTGGCGCCGATCCACACCAGCCACTGCAATTCCAAGCGCAACTTTGTGATGATGATTGCCGCCTCGGTGCTGTTCATTGCCCTGGCTGCGGACGGCTTCTTCCGCTTTGGCAATGGTTTGGTTCTGTTGGGCGCGCTGGCGTTGGTGCTGGGCAGCGCCTTCTACCAGGCGCGGTGTCACAAGAAGGCCGAAGCGGCCATGGAGATGGACGAGGAAGAGGTGGAAGGCGCGGACCCGGATATGCCGTGGTGGCGCATCATTGTCTTCCTGCTTTTGGGCCTGATTGGCCTGCCATTGGGCGCAGACTTGATGGTGGACAATGCAGAGATCATTGCGCGTCGGTATGGAGTGAGCGACACGGTGATTGGCCTGACTCTGATCGCGCTTGGGACCTCTCTGCCAGAACTGGCCACCACCGTGATGGCGGCGCTGCGCCGTCAGGCGGACGTGGCGCTGGGCAACGTGATTGGCTCCAACATGTTCAACCTGTTGGCCATCATTGGCATCACCTCGATCATTCACCCGATCCGCGTGGACCCGGACTTCTTTGAGTTTGATTTCTGGGTGATGTTGGGCGCGTCCCTGATCCTGATCCCATTTGTTTTCCTGAAAAGAGACATCACACGCATCTGGGGTGTCATTCTCACCGTACTCTATCTAGCTTACATCTTGATAACCCTGACCTAATTTAAGCGGAGGCTGATATGGCGCGGGCATTGGTAACTGGCGCCGGACAGCGGCTTGGGCAGGCGATGGCCGTGGCTCTGGCGCGGCGTGGTTATGACGTGGCGGTGCACTATGCGACCTCTGATGAAGGGGCTTCGGACACCGTGGCGGCGATTGAGGCCTGTGGGCAGTCCGCCGTTGCGGTGCAGGCAGACCTTCTGGATGAGGTGCAGACCAAAGCGTTGTTTGCCGAAAGTGTTGCGGCACTGGGTGGGCCGATTACTTGTCTGATCAACAACGCGTCTATCTTTGAGGATGACAGGGTGCAGTCTTCAACCAGAGAGGGTTGGGATCGCCATATGGAGAGCAACCTGCGGGCGCCTTATGTGTTGACGCAGTTGATGGCGGCACAGGGGCTTGCGGCAGCGGAAGATGCACAGGGCGAGCCGGTCGCGGCAGGGCTGGTGGTGAACATGCTCGACCAGCGCATCCGAAATCTGACGCCGGAGTTCTCGACCTACACATTGGCAAAGATGGGGCTTTGGGCGCTGACCCAGACCGCCGCGCAGGGATTGGCGCCGCATATCCGCGTGAATGGCATCGCGCCGGGGCCAACACTGCAAGGGGCGCACCAGGAGGCCGCGGATTTTGCCGCCGAGCGGGCTGGCACAGTGCTTGGTCGGGGTGTCGGCGCGGACGATATTGCGGCGGCTTTGGGCTATCTGTTGGATGCCAAAGCGGTGACCGGGCAGGCGATTTGCGTGGATGGCGGCCAGCATTTGACGTGGTGACGGGCCGAAACAAGCTTTGTCACAGGGTTGGTTGATTGCGGTAACAACGTCGGCGTTTTGCGGCGAAAAACGCATATCAGAGATAAGTTTTGCACCGGTCACAGTCCCGTTACATAAATTTTACTTTTTCTTAATGATTTCAACAATTTGAGATGTGGATAAAAAACTTTCGTTTGAAATCAATGGGTTATTTTTGTGCTTAATTTTTAGGCAATGCGCCGAAAGCAGCCAAAAACAAGGGAAATCCGCGTGAGGGCAAAAGATATCTTCAGACTTATCCACAACTTCCGTGGATTTGTTTACGCTTGCGTCCGGCCCGTCAAGATTGCAGCCCGACCAAAAGAATCATATTTGAGAACGCATGACCTCTGACAGCCATGTAAGTCCTGACGGCCCGACGGGACACGAATGTATACAAAGCTACCTTAAAACACTGGACGGATCGCCCGGTGTCTATCGCATGCTCGATGCGCAGGCGCGGGTGTTGTACGTGGGCAAGGCGCGAAACTTGCGGGCGCGGGTGTCAAATTATGCGCGGCCAGCGGGACATTCAGGGCGGATTGCGCGGATGATCTCCGAAACCTGCTCGATGATGTTTCTGACCACCAAGACGGAAACCGAGGCGCTGCTGCTGGAACAAAATCTGATCAAGCAGCTGAAGCCCAAGTACAACGTGCTGCTGCGCGATGACAAAAGCTTCCCCAATATTCTGGTCAGCCGGGCGCATGGCTTTCCGCAGATCAAGAAACATCGCGGGGCCAAGAAGGAAAAGGGCAACTACTACGGACCGTTTGCCAATGCGGGCGCAGTCACCCGTACGTTGAGCCAATTGCAGAAGGTGTTTTTGCTGCGCAATTGTTCGGATGCGCAGTTTGAGAGCCGGACGCGGCCGTGTTTGTTGTATCAGATCAAGCGCTGCTCTGGGCCTTGTGTGGGGCGGATTTCGGAAAGCGACTACGCCGAAAGTGTGCGCGATGCGGAGCGCTTCTTGTCCGGGCGGTCGACGCAAATTCAGGAGACTTTGGCAAAGCAGATGCAGGCGGCGTCTGATGCGATGGAGTTTGAGAAGGCGGCGGCATTGCGGGATCGTATTCGGGCGCTGACCTCTGTGCAGACGGCGCAGGGGATCAACCCGCGCGGCGTGGCCGAGGCTGATGTGATTGCGCTGCATTTGGAGAAGGGGCAGGCCTGTGTGCAGGTCTTCTTCATCCGTGCGCATCAGAACTGGGGCAACCGGGATTTCTATCCGCGTGTGGGCGTGGACGTGGAGGCGGCCGAGGTGTTGGAGGCCTTCATAGGGCAGTTCTATGACGGCAAGGAGCCGCCGCGGCAATTGATCCTGTCCCATCCAATTGAAAATGCGGAGCTGATGGCGGAGGCGCTGGGGTCCAAGGCTGGACGCAAGGTCGAGATCACCGTGCCCCAGCGGGGCGAGAAGGCGGAGCTTGTGGCGGGCGCGGCGCGGAATGCGCGGGAAAGCCTGGCGCGCAAGATGAGCGAGACGGCGACGCAGGCGAAGCTGTTGGCCGGTGTCGCGGAAGCCTTTGACCTGGACGGGCCGCCGGAGCGGATCGAGGTTTACGACAACAGCCATATTCAGGGCACCAACGCGGTGGGCGGCATGATTGTGGCCGGGCCGGACGGTTTCATGAAAAACAGCTATCGCAAGTTCAACATCAAAGGGGATGACCTCACGCCGGGGGATGACTTTGGCATGATGAAAGAGGTGCTGACGCGGCGGTTCAAACGGTTGCTGAAAGAAGATCCGGATCGTGACAAAGGTATGTGGCCGGATCTGTTGCTGATCGATGGCGGTGCCGGGCAGGTGAGTGCGGTGCGCGAGATCATGGAAGAGTACGGCGTTGAGGATGTGCCGATGGTGGGCGTGGCCAAAGGGGTGGACCGTGACCATGGCAAAGAGGAGTTCCACCGCGTGGGCAAAAGCGTAATGGCGCTGCGCCGGAATGATCCGGTGTTGTACTTCATCCAACGTCTGCGTGATGAGGCGCACAGGTTTGCGATTGGCACGCACCGCGCGAAACGCGCCAAAGCGGTGGGGGCCACGCCGCTGGATGACGTACCGGGCGTGGGCGCGACACGTAAGCGGGCTTTGTTGGCGCATTTTGGCAGCGCAAAAGCCGTAAGCCGGGCCAACCTGGCGGATTTGAAAGCCGTGGAGGGCGTCTCTGACAAGCTGGCGGAGACAATCTACGACTTTTTCCACGAAGGAAGTTAAACCTTGCGCGCGGTGGGTGTTGCCTAAGCGGGCACTTTGCCGCGCAGTACGAGGTTTTCGACTATCTGCTCGACAAACCCAACCATGCCATCAGGCCCAGAGGCGCGGTCTTTGAGGTGGATTGACAGATCCGGGCGGCGGGTGGCGATCAGGCCAATCAAGTCGCCGCGCGTGTCGTCATCCATACTGGCGCCCATTATAACGCAGCAAATGCGCGGTTCGGTGTCCAGTTGGCGGATGACTTCGCCGTGGTCATGGGCGCCCAGCCACTGTATGGGCAGGTGGTCCAGCTGGCGCGGCACGGCGCCAATCACGTTAGGCAGTTTTCCAACAAGCAATACAACAGGTTGCATAAGGGCATCTCCTCTGACGATGTGCGCCCGAGGGTCTTGCCCGCTCTGCCTCGGTTGAGTGTAGCACAGATTTGTGGGCTCTGGGCCATGGTTGCGACACCGCGTCACAAACGCGCTTCCCCTGACGCGGGAGACAGGCTAAGTCAGGGGCATGACCTGGACCATTCCCAACATCCTTTCTGTGATGCGCCTGTTTGCAGCCCCGATGGTTGCTGTGATGTTTCTTTATTTTGAAAGGCCTTACGCGGATTGGTTTGCGCTGATGCTGTTTTTGGTCGCCGCAGTGACCGATTGGTTTGACGGTTATCTGGCGCGGTTGTGGAAGCAGGAAACCAAGCTGGGTGCGATGATGGACCCGATTGCCGATAAGGCGATGGTGGTGATCGCGCTGATGGTCATCGTAGGCTATAGCTCCATGTCGCCATGGCTTGTACTGCCGGCCACAGTGATCCTGTTCCGCGAAGTGTTTGTGTCGGGCCTGCGGGAGTTTCTTGGGGACACTGCCGGAACGCTGAAAGTGACCAAGTTGGCGAAATGGAAAACGGCGACGCAAATGGTTGCGATTGCGTTCCTTTTTGGCCAGGGCGTGTTTGAGCATTACCTCGGCATGTCGGCCTGGGGCATGGATCAAGAGCTTGTTGATCAGGTGATGCTGGGCGAGGTGGAAGACCTACAGGGGCTGCGTTGGAAGCACAGCGGTATGGTCTGGTCCGGGCAGGTTGGACTTTGGTTGCTGTGGATTGCAGCGGTGCTGACCGCTATCACGGGCATTGACTACTTCAACAAGGCGAAGCCGCATCTAAAGGATTGATCGCAATGGATGTTCTCTATTTTGCTTGGGTGCGGGAGCGCATTGGTATCCCGAAAGAAAAGGTCGAGACCAACGCCACAACGGTGATGCAGTTGGTGGAAGAACTGAAAACACGCGAAGAGCGGTATGAGGTGGCCTTTTCGGATTTGAGCGCCTTGCGTGTGGCGGTGGATCAGGAATTGACCGACTTTGACGCATCGCTGGACGGTGTGCGTGAAGTGGCGTTTTTCCCCCCAATGACAGGCGGTTAAGAGGTTTCCCATGCGCGTCGTTGTTCAGGAAGAGCCGTTTGATTTTGGCCGCGAGGCGCAGGATTTTGCGACCGGGCACAGCAATATGGGCGCGATCGTCACCTTTACCGGTGTGGTGCGCGATGCCGACAAAGGCGGCATGGATCGGATGGTCATTGAGCACTATCCCGGCATGACCCAGAAGGCGCTGGAGAAGATTGCCGAGGAGGCCGTAAGTCGTTGGGATCTTGGCGATGTTTTGGTCATCCATCGCCATGGCGAGCTGCGTCAGGGTGATATGATCATGATGGTCGCCACAGCCTCACGCCATCGGGTGAATGCCTTTGAAGCGGCGGAATACTTGATGGATTACCTGAAGTCCCGCGCGCCGTTCTGGAAGAAAGAATACACCGCGGATGGGGCCGAGTGGGTCGCCGCGAAAGACGAAGACGAGGACGCGCTGAGCCGCTGGTGATGCAGCTGCGTTAACCGGCAGGTTTGGTCCGTTTGGGGCGTCGGTATTTTGTCGGTATCGCGACTGTTTTGCGGAGGTGCGTGGTTTTGGGCCCACGCGGCAGGCAAGCGTAAACCCACCGCGCGGTGCACCATCGCTTTAGGCAACAGCTTTGGAGTTGAGGACGGTTTCGCGGGCTTTCACGATGGCAGCGACCAGTCGGTCGATGTCGGCCTCTGTTGTGGCCCAGTTGGAGACGCTCAGACGGAAGCCGTTTTGGCCCTGCCACGCGGCGGCACCAAACCATGCCTCACCAGACGCCTGCACCTCCGCCGTGATGGCGGCGCAGAGCTCTGGGCTGTCGGGCAAGGTCACAAACACCTGATTGAAGTGCACGTGATGCGGGACGGTGAAGCCTTCATTGCGTAGGGCGTCTGCGAGGCGGGTGGCTTTGTTGTGAAACCCCAGGATCATGTCGTTGAGACCCGCGCGGCCAAGCGAGAGCAGGGCGGCGTATGTTTCCGCACCCCGGGCGGCGCGGCTGAACTCTGGCGTCAGGTCGGCGGGCGAGGGATCGGTGGGCGGCAGGTAGGCCGCACCGATGGCCATGGAGGCGCGCATCTCTTCAGGATGGCGGCAGAGGGCCAGGCCGGAGTCATACGGCGCGTTGAGAGTTTTGTGGGCGTCCACCACCCAGCTGTCGGCTTTCTCTAGGCCGGTGAGCGCGTCAGCCAGCTCAGGTGCGGCGCGGGCCCAGAGGCCGAAGGCGCCATCGACATGCAACCATGCGCCAGCGGCTTGGCAGATGTCGGCGATTTCCCCAATCGGATCAAAGGCGCCCGTGCAGACGTTGCCCGCCTGCGCCAGTACAATGCAGGAGGCGTCAAGCTGGGGCAGTTTGTCGGTACACATGCGGCCTTGGGCGTCGGTGGGGACACGTTCGATGTTGTCAGAGCCAAGGCCAATCAGGCGCAGGGATTTGAGCACGGTGGCGTGGATTTCGGCGCTGGCGATCACGCGCAGGGCAGGCGCGCCGAGCAGGCCTTTGCCCCGTGGATGGCCGAGGCGGGCCAGCAATGTGTCGCGCGCGGTGGCCAGCAGGGTCATGTTGGCCATGGTCGCGCCGGTGGTGAAGGCGCCTTCGGTTTCTGCGGGCAGGTTCAGCAGGTCGATGATCCAGCGCACGGCGGTTTGCTCCATCTGCATCACCGAAGGGCCGGTGTCGGCATTGGCGCATTGGTCCCAAGCGGACAAGAGCGCGCGGGCACCGGAGGCCGCGGGCAGTGCGCCGCCGATGACATAGCCGAAGTAGCGGCCCGCAGCTGTGGCGACGGTGCCGGGGCCGCCGGCGTCTTGCATCAGGGAGAGTACGTCGTTGGCGATGTAGCCCTTTTGGGGGAGTGCGATATCGAGTGCGGGGAGTTGCACCGTGTCTGCATTCACTTGTCGGTCTGAGAGCCCGTGCAGGTAGTCTTCGCCGAGTTTTGCGGCTTGAGCAAAGGCTTGGGCTTGGCGGGCGAGGGGATCTGAGGGTATGGTCATATCGAGATCAATCTATATAGGGAATCATCTATATTGATAATTGACGATATAGCCCAAGAGTCAACTGAGTCGGTGACGGCGCAGGCAAATATCTTTGCTGCGTTGTCCAGTCCGGTGCGCTTGCAGATTATGCTTTGGTTGCTCGACCCGCGCCCGCATTTTGCGCCGCAGGTGGATGGGGACTTGGTTGAGGATGGTGTTTGCGTGGGGCGGATTGTCGACAAGCTGGACCTGTCGCAACCCACGGTCAGCGCGCACATGAAGAAGCTGAGCGCCGCCGGATTGGTGCGTGGCAAAAAGATCAACAACTGGATTTTCTACAAGCCGCAGCGGGACGTGTTGGCGGACGCGGGCGTGGTGTTGGGGAGTTAGGCTTGCTACCACACCGGGTGCCAGAGACGATCCCAGCGCCATTGCGACAGATCCCGATAGCTCTCGCCTGAGGACGAAAATGCGACACGGAACAGCTTGTGCGTGACATTGGAAGCCGGCACAAAACCAAAACCGCGCGCGGCAAGGGGCGCGCGGCTGTCGGTGGCATTGTCGCGATTGTCTCCCAACATAAACACATGGCCCTCTGGCACGGTGTAGACACCAGTATTATCCGCCCGGTTTTGCACGATGTTGAGGATTTGATGGCGGTGGCCATTGGGCAAAGTTTCCTCGAACAGCTCTTTGGAGCAGGTGCGCCCGATGCCCACTGGTGCGTTGGCGCAGCGGGGAAGGAATTGTGATGGGCCTTGTGGTTGAAACAGTTCGTCAAAGCTGCCCAGTGGGGTTTGCTGCGCCGGTGTGTCGTTGATGTGCAGGATGCTATCCATCATTTGGATGCGGTCCCCCGGCAAGCCAACTACGCGGGCGACAAATTCGTAGCCGGTGGCAGGGTGGGCAAACACAACGACGTCACCGGCGGCAACGGTGGCGCCATCAATCTGACGGGCAATGGCAAAGTCGCCCACCAATAAGGTGGGTTTCATGCTGCCTGAGGGGATGGTGTAGGGCGCCCAGAAGGCACGGGACAGACCCAGGACAATCAACAATAGCAAAATGGTTTGGCCCAGGCGGTGGGTCCAATGTGCGGGCCAAGCATGGTCGGGTTGGGCCTTGGGGCGGAAACAGCCAAAAACAATGAAAGCGAAAAGGCCAAGGATTGGAATGGCGACCAACAGGCTCCAATAACCGGACGCACCGAAGCTGTGCAGGCGGCGCACAAGAAGCGGCCAAAGTAGAAATTGGACCGTCGTCAAGGTGGTCAATGCCACCCAAGATGGCAGCGCGCCGATGTCTAAAGCAAAGAGCGCGGCGACCTGGCAGGACAGCGCCAAAAGCAGCGCAATCCAATAGGGTTTGCGGTTGAGCGTGCCGCTCCAGTCAAACGGGGAATAGCGCATCTGTGTCCAACGTGAAGTCTAGAAAAACTTGTGTTGGACTGTGGGCTGCGAAGGTTTGTAGTGCAACCTAAAAGTGAAAATTGTTGTGGGCGTAGGCGTTACGCCCCGCCCAGATGGTCCACGTGGTTGCGCAGCTCTTCAGCTTCCTGACGGGCGTCGCGCAGGCCGTCCATGGCGGCGCGCAGCTCGGCTTCGGTTTGGGTGAGCTGGTTGGTCAGCTCGGCCTCACGCTGTTGCAGGTAGGTGATCGCCTGATCGCGGGTTTCTTCGGCTTCGTGCAGCTCCTGGGACATGCGCTCCAGCTGGTCGACGTCGGATTGCGCCACGCGGGTGAAGCGGTGCACCAGCCAATTGGCAAACCAGCCCATGCAGAAGGCCACAAACAGAATGACGGCGGTGGTCAGGATGAACTCAATTCGTGTCATTGGTCTGGGTCTCCTCGCCGTCTTCCTGCGCGGCGTTGTCTGTGGATGTCTCGTCAGAGGCGGCGTCCGCGCCTGTATCCGCTGTGGCGTCTGCCTCGGTGGCAGGGGCGTCGGCGGCTGTGTCGTCCGTGGATGCGTCTGCTTCAGAGGGGGGCGTCTCGTCGGCGGTCTCGGTCGCGGCTTCTGGCGCTGCCTCGGCGGCTTCCTCTGACGTGGTTTCGGCGGTGCCCGCCTCAGCGGCGTCTGCTTCGCTTTCGCTTGGTGCTGCCTCGGCTTCAGTGGTTTCGGCCTCAGCATCGGAGGCCTCGGCGCCGTCTTCTGCTGTGGCCTCGGCCTGTTCTTCTTCCGGCACGATGCGGACAAATTCGATGCGGCGGTTGGCTTCGCGGCCTTCTGCGGTGTCGTTGTCAGCAATCGGCTGGCTCTCGCCATAGCCAAGGGCGAGGAAGCCTTTGGTCAGCACGCGGCGTTCTTGTAGGGCGGTCAGAACTGCCAAGGCTCGGGTTTGCGACAGGGCCTGGTTCATGCTTTCGCGGCCCTGGCTGTCGGTGTGGCCCTGGATTTCGATTTGCAGCTCGGGACAGGCGTTGAGCTCTTCGGCGAGCTTGTCGATGATCCCGGCGGCGCTGGCGTCCAGCGTGCCGCTGCCGGGTTCAAAGGCAATCTTGGTCTCGTCCTGAAGGGCCTGGATGTTGGCCATGCACTCTTCGTTGGTGGGCAGGCCCGCCAGCGGATCAAGCGCCTCAAGATAGGTGACGTTGATGGCGAAGTGATCGGTTTGGCTCAGTTTGTCGGCCAGCAGCTGCGCGATGCGGGCGTTGGTCTCGGTGTTGCCGGTGTTGCCGGTGACGGAGACGGCCTCTGGGGTCACAATCAGAGAGCCGTTGTTGAGCAGGGAGAGCGCGTCCAGTCCAGCCATCACGCGGAAAGGCCATGTGGGCGGCAGGGTGTCGTCCAGGCGGGTCGCCATATGCACGGTGTCGGTGCCAAAGCGGGCGCGGGCGTAGCTGTCAGTGGTGTCGCGCGCAATGTCGTTGGGCAGGCGGCCGCGCAATTGCACAAGACCTTCGGGGCTGAGCGTGGCGGTGAACTCCTGCGCGACGGTTTCGCCCTCGGCCTCTGGTGTGGGCGGCAGGGTGGCCAGCAGCGCAAAGGCTTCGGGCAGGGTGCCTTCGAGTTCGCCAACAACACGGTCAAACAGAGCCTGATCGGTGCCCATCAGCGCGGTCAGGGTCACGTCGGCATCGGAGAAGGTCAGCGTGCCGCCGCCCAGTTCATTCAGGCCGCGAATGGCGGTGGCCACCGCGTCACCCCAGCTGGTGGAGGGCACACCAAGACCAATCACGCAGTCCACTTTGCCTTCCAATCCCGCAGCGCGGGCAGCGGTGAGAATTTTGGCGCGGGCTTTGTCTGTGTCCGCAGAGCAGGCGTCAAAGCGGGTGACGTCGCCGCCTTTGACAAGGCGCAGGGTGAAGGGGGTGATCACCGGACGCGGGGCGGAGATGTTGAGGTTCACCTCAACGCCATTGGGGGCGCGGCGGGCGAGGTCGATTTCCAGCTCGGCGCGCTGCTCGGGGCTGTCGGCCATGGCGGTCACGTCGACGCGGCCAGCCTGGACCGAGATTTTGGAGCGTGGCAGATCTTTGAGCGCGGAGACGGCAAAGCGGGAGGCGGCGGACCAGCCCGCGGGGGCGGCATAGTCGGCGGTTTCCAGAAGGTCGGCAACGTCGCCGCTGTCGGAGATGTCCTGCAATTCGCGCAGCAAACGGTCACGCGCGGCGCTTTCCGGGATCAGACCAATCAGCGAGATGCCCGCGTCGTTGCGCAGGATTTCTACGGAGAAGCGCGGCGGGGCGATGGCGGCCGTGGCGGGCACTTCCATATTGTCGATCACGCGTGCGGCGTCGACGATGCGGCCTGCGGCGGAGATGGCTTTGAAGCGGTCCGCCTCGGATGGGGCCACGCCCGCGAGGAAGATCTGCAGGCCTTCGGCGTGCACCTCGGCCCAGTCCATGCCGGACTTGGAAAGCTCGAGCTCGACAGAGGACTTGGAGGTGTCTTCGATCAGATCAGCGGAGAGGCTCGCGGCGACAAGGCTCAGAAGCCCCGCCGAGGCGAAGGTAACAAACAGGATAAGGAGGGAAGAAAGTCGCATTCAGAAAGTGTGGTCCGTCCAGTGGTGCATGGTTGATACGGGGTTATGACCCCGCTTGCAATCACAGGAAAAAGGCGGTGGCGAAAAACAGCAGAGGGATCAGGCCGGTGTCGCGGTTGGCGCGGAACAGGCGCAGGAGCACGGCTGTGTCTTCGGTGTCGAGTTGGCGCAGCTGCCATTGCATGTGCCAGCCCATGGTGAGCGGCCCCAGAAGGGCGACGGCCATGGAGGCGGGGCCGCGCTCGATGGTGACCATCAGCACGGCAAAGCCAAAGAGCATGATGGTGAGGGTCAGGAAGCCTTGCAGCCATTGCGGGCTGTTTTTGCCAAACAGCCTTGCGGTGGATTTCACCCCGATGAGCGCGTCGTCTTCGGTGTCCTGATGGGCATAGATGGTGTCGTAAAACAGCGTCCAGCTGATGCCTGCGGCGTAGAGGATCGCGGCGGGCCAATCGAGGCTGCCGGTGTGGGCAGTCCAGGCCAGCAGAGCGCCCCAGTTGAAGGCGAGGCCCAAGAAAACCTGGGGCCACCAGGTGAAGCGTTTGGCAAAGGGGTAGATTGCCACGGGCAGCAGGGAGGCGATGCCGAGCAGGATGGCGTTGACGTTGAACGTAAACAGGATGGCGGCGGAGATCAGGGCTTGGATCACCATCCAGACGGCGGCTTGTTTGGCGGTCACTTGACCTGACGGAATGGGGCGGGAGCGGGTGCGCGCGACCTGCGCGTCAAACTCGCGGTCAGTGATGTCGTTCCAAGTGCAGCCTGCGCCGCGCATGAGGAAGGCGCCAATGGCGCAGCCGACGGCGATCCAGAGATCGTGCAGCGTGGCCTGACCGTCGCTGAGGATCGCCAGTGCAAGGCTCATCCAGCAGGGCAGTAGCAGGAGCCAGGTGCCAATGGGACGGTCGGCACGGGACAGGCGCAGGTAGGGGCGGGACCAGGCCGGGGCCAGATGGTCGACCCAATTGCCTTTCACAGCGTCAGAAACTTGCCCCTTGGGGTCTTCCTTTGCGGGCGTGTCGGCCATATGTCGGTTCCCATGAAACAGGCAAAAGTCAGACTGTATGTAGAGCAGGGCTTGGGGGAAGGGCAAACCATTCCTCTGACCAAAGAGCAGGCGCATTACCTTTTTGGCGTGATGCGCATGGCGGTGGATGATCCGGTGCTGTTGTTTAACGGGCGGGATGGCGAGTGGCGCTGTGCTGTGACTGTGGCGAATAAACGCAACGGGGAGCTGGTGTGTGAAGCGCAGACCAAGCCGCTCCAGATGCCGCCGGACCTGTGGCTGTGCTTTGCGCCGATCAAGAAGGCGCGCACGGATTTTATTGTCGAGAAAGCAGCAGAAATGGGTGCGGCGCGGATTGTGCCGGTGAACACCGATTTCACCAACAGCGAACGCATCCGGCAGGATCGTCTGCAGGCCCATGCGGTGGAAGCGGCGGAGCAATGTGGCGGGACCTATGTGCCGGAGGTCAGCGATCTGGTGAAGCTGGATCGGTTGTTGGCGGAGTGGCCCGAGGGGCGACAGCTGATGTTCTGTGATGAGGCCGAGGTGGGCAGTACCAAGCGGCTGGCGGCGTCTGCGGGGGGACCTTGGGCAATTTTGATTGGGCCGGAAGGTGGGTTTTCTGAGGCTGAACGGGACCGGTTGAAGGCGTTGCCGTTTGCGCATGTGGTGAGCCTGGGCCCGCGGATTTTGCGGGCGGATACGGCGGCAGTGGCGGCGATGACCCTGTGGCAGCAGGCGCTGGGAGACTGGCAGTGAGCTGGCGCGCGGTGACGGACGCCGACCTTGCGTGGATTGAGCCATTTCTGCGGGAGCATGTGCAGAGTTCGATGTTCTTTTTAAGCAATCTCAATGAATACGGGCTGCATGGTTCTGCCGACCGGGCGATGCGTATTTGGGCGTTGGATGATGATCGCAAGGGCCTGTTTGCGCTGTCCAATGGTGGCATGATTTTGATGCAGGCGCCGGATGCTACAAAAGAAGATTGGTTAGCGACACGCACCTTTTGGGCGGAGCGGGAGCTGATCGGGTGTTTGGGCGACGGTGCGCAGGTGGCTGCTTTTTTTGAAGCCACCGGCATGGGCGACCGGCCGATGTCGCTTAATGAAGATGAGCCGGGTTATCGGCTGGAACTGGCGCAGCTCAAGATGCCGGAGTGTGACGGGTTTAGCATGGTGCCGCTTGGCGAAGAGCACCGCGCATTGGCCGTGGAGTGGCGCACGGCTTACCATGGCGAGGTTCTGGGTACGCCGGCAAATAAATGTGCCGAGGTCGCAGCGCAGGATATTGCGCGCTGTATTGAGCGAGACACGCACCGCATTTTGCTCAAAGACGGCGTGCCTGTGAGCAAAACCGGGTTCAATGCCACCTTGCCGGATACCGTGCAGATTGGCGGTGTTTATACGCCGCCGGAATTGCGCGGGCAGGGGCTGGCGCGGCGGGCGGTGGCGCTGCATTTGCAGGAAGCGCGGGACAAAGGCGCGACGCGGGCCATTTTGTTTGCGGCCAATGAAGCGGCGGCGCGAGCTTATGAGGCCATTGGATTTGAACGTAATGGGACGTTTTCGTTGATGATGTTTATGGCGGACGAGGATGTGGAAGCGTGAGTAAACCGACGTTTCCAGTGAAGCACTAAGGGCGGTGACTGACCGCGGGCGGAAAGCGAAGCGCCCGCCCATGGGGGCGGACGGGCGCTGCCCGAACTGGCGTCCGGGCGAAGCAAGAGAGGTAAGTGACATGACATTCATTCGACCTGATGCCCGCGCGGCGGTGGCGCAGTGGCGGGAAGCCCTGGTGGGCGGCGTGGTTTTGCTGCTTGGTACATGGTGGGCCAGTGGCTTTGGTGTGATGAAATGGCTCGGCATTGGCCTTGTCGCCGTGGGCGCGGTGTTGATCGTGAGCGGTCTGCAGCGCGGGCGGTTTCGGATTGGCAAAGGTGGGCCGGGTGTGGTGCAGGTGGATGAGGGCGAAGTGGCTTACTTTGGGCCGCTCAATGGTGGCAGTGTCGCCATTCGCAGCCTGAGCCGCGTGGTTCTTGACGGACGCAGCACGCCACCGGTTTGGGCGCTCTATCAGCCGGGGCAGGCGCCGCTGCATATTCCGGTGAATGCTGAAGGCTCTGATGCGCTTTTTGATGCCTTTGCGTCGCTGGATGGCATCCGCACGGAAAACATGCTGGCTAAGTTGAAGGCCACACCGGATCAACCGGTTGTGATCTGGGCCAAATCAGATCCCCGGTTGCATTGACACTGCCGGGAATTACCCTCACCACTACTGTCCCAAGCGAGTTTGCAGGAGCGGAGCAAGCCTATGTCTATCCCACAGTCCGGCGGCGGGCCGATTGAGCATCACGACCAGCTGGCGGAATACCTCAGTTCTGGCTGCAAACCCAAAGAAGACTGGCGTATTGGCACCGAGCACGAGAAGTTTGGCTATTGCAAAGACACACTGAAGCCACTGCCCTATGAGGGCAAACGCTCCATTCTGGCGGTGCTGGAAGGCTTGCGCGATGGGCACGGCTGGTCCCCGTTGGAAGAAGGCGGCAAGCTGATCGGCTTGGAAAAAGACGGCGCCAATGTGAGCCTTGAGCCGGGAGGGCAGTTGGAACTATCCGGCGCGCCATTGGAGAGCATCCACCAGACCTGTGATGAGGTGAACCAACACCTGACCGATGTGAAAGACATCGCCGACAAGATTGGTGTGGGTTTTATCGGCTTGGGCGCGGCGCCGATTTGGTCCCATGAGCAGATGCCGGTGATGCCCAAGGGGCGCTATAAGCTGATGACTGATTACATGGACCGCGTCGGCACCATGGGTAAGGTCATGATGTATCGGACCTGCACCGTGCAGGTGAACCTCGATTTTGCCTCTGAGGCGGACATGGTGCAGAAGCTGCGCGTGGCGCTGGCGTTGCAGCCGGTGGCGAATGCGCTGTTTGCCAATTCGCCGTTTCTGGATGGCAAACCCAATGGGGTGAAATCCACCCGGGGGCTGGTCTGGCGTAATCTGGATGACGACCGCACTGGCATGTTGCCGTTTGTGTTTGAAGAGGGCTTTGGCTTTGAGCGCTGGGTGCAATACGCGCTCGATGTGCCGATGTATTTTGTCTATCGCGACGGGAAATACATCGACGCGCTGGGCATGTCCTTCCGCGACTTCCTCAAAGGCGAACTGCCGGCGTTGCCGGGAGAGATGCCTACTTTGAGCGATTGGGCGGATCACCTGACCACCGCTTTCCCTGAAGCGCGGATCAAGAAATTCATGGAAATGCGCGGCGCGGACGGTGGCCCGTGGCGGCGGCTTTGTGCATTGCCCGCGTTCTGGGTGGGTCTGATGTATGATCAGTCGTCGCTGGATGCGGCTTGGGATCTGGTGAAGGGCTGGGACGCTGAGACACGCGAGGCGCTGCGGGTGGCGGCCAGCGAAGACGGGCTTCAGGCGCAAGTTGGTAACATCAAGATGCACGATCTGGCGCGCGAAGTGCTGGCGATCTCCGAGGCCGGTCTGGTGGCGCGGGCCAAGCCGGGGGCGGGTGGACTTGTGCCCAATGAGACCCACTTCCTCAACGCGCTGAAAGAAAGCGTGGAGAGCGGAAAAGTGCCAGCGGATGAGCTTCTGGAGCGGTATCACGGCGACTGGAATGGCGATCTGAGCCAGATCTACGGCGAGTATAGTTACTGATTTTGTGAAAGGGACGCCGTTGACTTAGAGCAGGTGGCGTTCCTGATGACCCAAATCGGGGAAGAACTCGAGGCACTCTTCTGGCAAGTTGAGTGTCGCGAGCATTTCCGGATAGCCGGGAACTACATGTAGGCGGATCGGGATATTCTTTGCCGCGATGAGACCCTCGTACATGAGTATTGCAGGTTCGGACACTTTTGTGCTGCCAACCAGACAAATGTCGATTGGGCTGTTCAGGCTGCCGTGGGTTTGGTTCGAGCGCCGGGTGAACTCATTCATTTCATCATAGCCAATTTCGAAGGAGGTGACCTGAAAAAAGTCGCTGACCTCGGACATGCCGGGTCTGTATTCCGGGCGCCGATAGCAGGCCTGGGTTTCTTCAAAGAGCTCCTGAGGTGTGACCTTTCCCGTGTAGATGATGTGGACGAGGTCGAGCTCCGGGATGATCGTTAGACTGACGGGCATCGCTTTCCTTTTAATTACTTTGCGATGCATCTTTTGTCAGGGCAACCCCCGTTGCCTTGCCTGCGCAAAGGAAAGTGCCACCTGCGGCACCTTTTACAACCGCTGAGGCGACAGGGCGTTTGGCACGGCTTTAGAACAGATGACTTTCGAGGCGACAAAACTCGGGAAAGAGCTTCAAGCTGTCAGGCGGCAAGTTCAGTAGTTCGAGGACCTCGGGGTATCCTGGCACAATGTTCATTTCGAAGGGTATACCGCAGGCAGCATAAAGGCTTTCATACATGGCCACCGCAGGGGTAATGGACTTGCTTTCTCCGACAAGAATAAGCTGAATTGGCTCTGGCACTTCTGAGAGGGACTCTCGTGTTGAAATGGCGTGCGCCAGCAGTTCTTTGAAACCAATATCGACTTCTGTCACTTGTGACAGATCGTTTACTCTTGGCATGTTCATGTGAAAGTTAGGGTCCGTCCCACGTTGCTTTTTCTGATGCAGAAAGTCTTCAATGGTGATCCGCCCTGAATAGACATTGTGCAGCAACCCAAGTTCGGGAATGACGTTGACGCTGATTGGCAAGAAAGTTCCTTTTCCTTAGCAGGTTGCTGTGTTCCTAGACTACCGCGCTTTGGGGTCTTTGTGAGGCGGAAATGGTTCTTTTAGAGCAGGTGGCTTTCTTCGCGGCAGAAGTCGGGGAAAAAAGCGAGGCCTTCGGCGGGCAGGTTGAGCAGGGCCAGAACTTCGGGGTAGCCGGGCACAACGGTGACTTCAAATGGGGCGTTGCTGGCGGCGGAGAGGTTTTCATACATCGCCATGGCCGCCGTGGTGACCGCGGTTTCGCCCACCAGAACCAGTTGGATGGGCTCGGTCACATCGCGGTAGGTTTCCATTGTGTGCTGGGCGTAAGCCATCATTTCATCAAAGCCGATGTCCACCTCGGTCACTTGGGACAGATCGTTGATCGCGGGTATGCCCATCACAAAGGCTGGGTTGTCATGGCGTTTGATTTGCTCGTCATACAGATCCTGGATGGTCACGCGCCCGGAATAGACATTGTGTACCAGTTGAAGTTCAGAAATGACGGAGACGCTGATCGGCAATTTAAAATCCTTTTCAGCAGTTTGCGGCCCATTGGATACTATTTCAAGTATTGCGCGAGCAAGGCACAACGCGATCGCTTATTTGGTATTGTGTTGCGCCTCTGTCAACCGTTTGGCGGTGCCTGGTATTTTCGTTTTTAGACGGGATGGCTTTCTGTTTGGCAAGTCTTCGGGAAGTGCTGAATGGCCTCGGCGGGCAAATCGAGAAGCGCAAGCACTTCGGGGTAGCCGTTGGCCGTCTCGATTTTGGCCTTCGGGTCCTGTGCGGCCACAAGGTTGCGGAACATTTCCACCATAAGGGCAGGCTGTCCGGTGAGGCCGAGAAAGACAACATGCAGAGCGGCGCCCTGGTCTGCGTGCAGCGTTGCGAGCTCTTTGACAAAAGACTGGTGGATGTCGAAGCGGGTGTCGATAAAGCCAACCTGGGACATATCCGCGATTTCAGGCATGCCGAAGCGATAGTCCGGTTGGGCGTAGCACGTAGTCAGCGCGCTGCGCAGCTCATCTTCGGTGAGGGTTCCGGTTCCGACGACGTGGACCAGGGACAGTTGCGGTATGATCGTTGCGGTGACCGGCATCGGGCGTTCCTGAATATTGGCATCCTGTGTCAAGGATTGCCCACCGAAGCGCGCGGGGTCAAGAAACTCCGGCGACGGTCAGAGGGTGGTCAGGATGAGAGACGGTTGAGCAGATGTGCTTCGCTGCGGCAGTCTTCGGGGAAGAGGTCGATGGTGCGGCGGGGCAGGTCGAGAATGGCGAGTATGTCGGGGAAACCCTGGACGATGTCGACGCTGGCGATGCCGTCTTCGAGCTCTGACAGAGAGCGGAACATTTCCGCCAGCCAGGTGCTTTGTTCGTTGCTGCAGACAATGAAGATATGCACATGTTCGCCGCGCTTGCGGTGGCGCTCCTGGATGCCGGCGGTAAAGGCCTTCATCTCGTCAAACCCCACGTCGAAGTCTTGGAGATTGAGCATGTCGAGGATCATATGCATGCCGGGCGTGAACTCCGGATTGGCATGCAGGGCCTGGGAAGACGTGGTGAAGTCCTCAAAGGTGACGCGACCTGTAAAGCGGCTGTACACCAGCGGAGCCGGGGTCAGCAGTTGGCTCTCAATCGGCATGGGCACTCCCTAGTTTGGCGCCGTGTCGGTTTTGCCGTGGTCCAGTCGGCTTGTTGTCAGGATGTGAGTCCTGTTGGGCTGTGTCAAGTGGTCGCAGGTGTTTGACGTCAGGGTATACCGGTTGGGGGCGACGCTGGAACCAAAAGGGGCTGTTGCTCAGGAGCTGCGACGGGTGAACAGATGGGACTCGATTTGGCAGTCCTCGGGGAACAGCTTGATGGTGTCCGGTGGCAGGTCGAGTATGGCGAGGACGTCAGGAAACCCGTGCAGGATGTCGATGTTGGCCAGGCCGGGTTCCAAGTCGGCCAGGGCGCGGAACATTTCCGCCAGCCAGCGGCCTTGCTCGCTGCTGCAGACAATGAAGATATGCACCGGTTTGCCACGGGCGCTGTGACGGTTGCGGGTCAGGGCGGCAAAGTCGCGCATCTGGTCAAAGCCGATGTCAAAATCGGTCACGTCGAGCATGTCGACCACGGTGTGGGTGCCGGGCACATAGGCCGGATCGGCGTGCAGTGCTTGGGAGGAGGCGGTTAATTCGGCCATGGTGACATGGCCGGAAAACCGGCG
Organism: Shimia sp. MIT1388; assembly: GCF_047124445.1. Classification (GTDB taxonomy): domain Bacteria; phylum Pseudomonadota; class Alphaproteobacteria; order Rhodobacterales; family Rhodobacteraceae; genus Shimia. Next base: position 4,009,740 of record NZ_CP138921.1, read on the forward strand.
GTAGGCCAGTGGAGCAGGACTGAGGATTTTGTTCTCGATGGGCATGCGTGTCCCTGGTCTTTTGATGTTCGGCGCGCGTCCGTCGTCTTGCCCGAGATGCGCAGCCATGCTGATGGCGCCCTGAGGGCTCCGGGGGCAGTATAGCAGATTTAACATTCCAAAAACTGAATTCAATAGGCGCCCGCGGCTCAGAGCAGATGGGTTTCATCCAGGCAATGGGGCGGGAACTCGGCGATCTGCTCTTCGGACAGGTCGAGGGCGGCGAAGATCTCGGGGTAGCCGGGCATCACGTTGATGTTGACGGTGCTGTCCATCGACTCGGCAAAGGCGATATACATTTCGGCAATGGAAAAGCCGAGCCGGTTCTGATCCAGCAGGAACAGGTTGAGTGGCTCGGGATTGGCGTTGTGGAATTTTGTGTAGATCGTGGTGAAAGCGAGCATGTCGTCATAGCCCGCCTGCATATCCGTCACACCGCGAAAATCCCCCACTTCGGTCATGCCACGTATGTAATCCGGCCGTTGATACATGCCATTGAGCGCTTCCCAGAGTTCGCCTGGACCCACCGTGCCGTAAAGCTCCACATGTAAGAGCGCGGATTTGGGCAGGAGTTTGGCGCGGACTGGCAAGCGGGACCCTCTGTGACTGGCAACTGGGCTGTGGGTTGAACAGCGTTGCGCCAGCATGCGGGAAAGGGGAACGGCCCGTCAAGGGGCGAGCGCGCGCCCAAGAGGGGCGCGCGGCAGAGGTTAGGCCTGCGGCAGCAGGCTGCGTCCGGAGGTGAGCGCGTTGATGCGGGAGACGATGGTGGCAGCGTCCAACCCATGGTGGCGGTAGAGGTCGCCGATGGTGCCGGTTTGGCCGAAGTGCTCCACCCCAAGCGGCAGGGTTTGGTGGCCCTGCACAGCGCCGAGCCAGCTCAGCGTGGCAGGGTGGCCGTCGATCACCGTCAGCAGGCGACAGTGTGGTGGCAGCTCACACAAAAGCCGCTCGATGTGGCTTTGGGCCGACATTTGCCCCCGTGCGCGGGCGCGCTGGGCAGCGGTCCACCCCGCGTTGAGGCGGTCGGCGGAGGTGACAGCCAACACGCCGATGTCGCGGCGGTCGTTGGCAATCTGTCCGGCGGCCTTGATGGCTTCGGGCGCAACGGAGCCTTGGTAGGCAATCACCACTTCGCAGTTCGGGCCGGGTTTGCGCAGCCAGTAGGCGCCGTCGATGGCGCCTTGTTTGAATGCGTCGTCGTGGCGTTTGCCGGGTTGCTCGATCGGGTTGGTGGTCAGGCGGAGGTATACAGAGCCGCCGGTTTCGTCGCGTAGCCAAGTACGCTCGTCTGGGTCGCCTTCGCCGTCGCGTTGCAGGTAGTCAAAGGCCCATTCCATGATCACGGCGAGTTCGTCGGCAAAGGCGGGTTCAAAGGAGGCGAGGCCATCTTGAGACATGCCGATCAATGGCGAGGCAATGGATTGATGCGCGCCGCCTTCGGGGGCCAGCGTTATGCCGGAGGGGGTGCCGACCAGCAGGAAGCGGGCGTCCTGATAGCAGGCGTAGTTCAGCGCATCGAGGCCGCGGGAGACAAAAGGGTCGTAAACGGTGCCAATGGGGATCAGGCGTTTGCCAAAGAGAGAGTGGGACAGGCCTGCGGCCCCGAGCAGGAGCATCAGGTTCATCTCTGCAATGCCCAGCTCGATGTGCTGGCCGTCCGGCGTGAACTCCCATTTGGCGGTTGAGGGAATGCGGTGTTCGATGAAGGCATCGGCTTGTGCTTCGCGGGCAAAGAGTTTGCGGCGGTTGACCCATGGGCCAAGGTTGGTGGTGCCAGTCACGTCGGGCGAGGTGGTCACGATGCGTGACGCAAGCGCGCTGTCGCCCTTGGAGAGATCGTCGAGGATTTTGCCAAAGGCCATTTGCGTGGAGGTTTCGCGGTCACTGTCAAGTGAGATCGCGGGAACAGGCAGTTTGGCGTCAGAGAAGCGGCGCGGGCCTTGGGCAAAGAACGGCACTTCAGAGAGGAAATCGCGCAGGGCGGCGGGGTCAGATACGGTGGCCATCGGCTCCCATTCCTGCCCTTCGGCCACACCCATGTGTTTTTGCCACGCGGCCATCTGCGTTTTGTTCATCAACCCGCCGTGGTTGTCCTTATGGCCTGCGATCGGCGTGCCCCAGCCTTTGATGGTGTAGGCAAGGAAACAGGTTGGGCGGTCGTGGTCGATGGCGGCGAAGGTCTCCGCCATGGTTTCCACGCAGTTGCCGCCGAGGTTTTCCATCAGTTCGGCCAGTTCTTCGTCGCTGCGCCGATCCAGAAGCGCGGTGACATCGCCTTGGTCGCCAAGGTCATCCATCAGGTGTTTGCGCCAGACCGCGCCGCCCATGAAGGTCAGGGCGGAATAGTCCTGGTTGGGGCAGCTGTCGATCCAGTCGCGCAGCTTGTCACCGCCGGGTTCCGCAAAGGCGGCGCGTTGCAGCGCGCCGTATTTCACGCGCACCACGTCCCAGCCAAAAGCGTCAAAGATCTTCTCGACACGCTCAAACAGGCCTTCGCGCACGATGCCGTCCAAGGATTGGCGGTTGTAGTCGATGATCCACCAGGTGTTGCGCAGGTCGTTTTTCCAACCCTCTTGCAGGGCTTCGTAGACGTTGCCTTCATCTAGCTCCGCGTCGCCAACCAGCGCGACCATGCGGCCTTGCGGGGCGTCTGCGCCCCAGTCTTTGGCGGTGATGTAGTCTTGGATCAGCGAGGCAAAGGAGGTGATTGCCACGCCAAGGCCCACGGAGCCGGTGGAAAAATCCACATCGTCGATGTCCTTGGTGCGGCTGGGGTAGCTTTGCACGCCGCCAAAGCCGCGGAAGTTTTCCATCTTCTCGCGCGTCTGATTGCCCATCAGATATTGCATGGCGTGGAAAATTGGCGAGGCGTGAGGTTTCACCGCAACGCGGTCTTCGGGCTTGAGCGTGGCGAAGTAGAGCGCGGTCATGATCGAGACCATGGAGGCCGAGCTGGCCTGGTGGCCGCCGATCTTGATGCCGTCTTCTTTGGGGCGGATGTGGTTGGCGTTGTGGATCATCCAATGGGACAGCCACAGCAGGCGTTGTTCAATGGTCTTCAGGTGCTGGGTGTCGGTCATTGTCTGGCTCCGGTGGGCAATCGGGTGGGCAATCGGGGAAGGCGGCCTTGGCGCAAGTGTATCACGCCAAGGCCGAAGGGCTTATTCCGCGGCGATGCGGGTGGGCAGGGCGTCGAGCGCTTGGGCGAGGTCGGCGAGGATGTCTTCGACTTCCTCAAGGCCCACAGACAGACGTACGAGGCCTTCGGTGATGTTGTGCGCGGCGCGCTCTTCCGGCGTGTAGGTGGAGTGGGTCATGGAGGCCGGGTGCTGGATCAGGCTTTCGGCGTCGCCCAAGGACACCGCCCGCTGGATGAGGTTGAGGTTGTTCATCAGGGCGATACCCGCGTCGTGGCCTTCGACCAGTTCAAAGGCAATCATCGCGCCGGGTTTGTCCATTTGACGCTCTGCCAGCTCATGCTGCGGGAAGCTTTTCAGGCCTGGAAAGTACACGGATTCAATGGCCGGGTGGCTTTCGAGCCATTCCGCAACGGTGATGGCGGATTGCACGTGCCGGTCCAGACGCAGGGCGAGGGTTTTGAGGCCGCGCAGAATCAGCATGGCGTTAAACGGCGCCATGACTGCGCCGGTCATATCTTTCATGCCCACCAGACGGATGTCGGCGATCTGCTCGGCGGTGCCGACGACCAGGCCGGCTACCACGTCACCATGGCCACCGAGGTATTTGGTGGCGGAGTGCAGCACGATGTCTGCGCCCAGCTCAATGGGGCGGGTCAGGTACGGCGTGGCGTAGGTGTTGTCGACCACCACGGTGGCGTTCACGCTGTGGGCGATTTCAGAGGCGGCGGCGATGTCGACCAGACGCATGTTCGGGTTGGCCGGAGTTTCGAAATACACCACGCGGGTTTTTTCAGAGACGGCTTCTCGCAGGTTGTCGATGTTGGTCATGTCGACGTGGGTGATGGTCACGCCCCATTTCGCCAAACCGTGCTGCATGAAAGCAAAGGTGCAGCCGTAAAGCGTTTTGTCGACGATGAGTTCGTCACCGGGGGAGAGCAGGGTCCAGAGCGTGGCGGTGATGCCACCCATGCCGGAGGCCAGAGCAAGACCGGCTTCGGCGCCTTCCAGAGTGGCGATGCGCTGTTCCAGCAGATCGCAGGTTGGGTTGGAGATGCGCGAATAGATGTGACCCACGCGGTCACCGGCAAACATCTCGCCACCGGCCTGCGCGGTCTCAAAGGTGAAGGTCGAGGTCAGGTGCAGCGGCGGGGTGAGCGCGCCTTCGTTGTCCTGCGGGTCATAAGCGTGGTGGATGGCGCGGGTGGCGAAGCCTTGTGGCGCGTTGCGTTTGGTCATGGGGAGGGTCCTCGCGTGAAACTGTTGGGGTCAGTTTGGGGGAGAGGTCGGGGCAATTGATTGCGAAAAATAGCGCCATCGGGTAAAATGTTGGCATAATCTGCCAAGGAGTCGCGGAATGGATGCCAAGGATCGTCAGATCATTCGGGCTTTGCAGGCCAATGGGCGCATGACCAACCAAGATCTGGCGGAGGCGGTGAACTTGTCGCCCAGCCCCTGTCTGCGGCGGTTGCGCAATCTGGAAAGCTCTGGTGCGATCAGCGGCTATGGTGCAGAGGTGGACGCCAAGGCCTATGGGCTGCCGGTGACGGTGTTTGTGCGGGTGAAGCTGGAGCGGCACAATGAAGAGGATGTGCAGCGGTTTGAGCGCGCGGTGATGTTGATTGACGAGGTTCTTGAGTGCCACGTTTTGACCGGGGCAACCGATTATCAACTGCGCGTGGTGGTCGCGGATCTGGAGGCTTATGAGGAATTCATCCGCCTGCGCATTCATCCTATTGGCGGGATTGCCAGCATCGACACCACCTTTGCCTACGGTACGGTGAAAAAGACCGGTGTGTTTCCGGTGTTATAGGTCGGCGCTGAGCGCGGTCATCACGCCGCGCAGTTCTGCCAGCCCTTTGGCGCGGCCAATCAGCGGGTAGCCGGGCAGGGTTTCGCTGTGCAGGTCATATAAGATGTGTTGGCCATGGTCCGGGCGCATGGGGATTTCCCAATCGCTGCGGCCTTCGGCCTTGCGGCGGGCTTCTTCCTTGAGCAGGGCGCGGATGGCGATGACCATGTCGGTTTGTCCTTCCAAGTGCATGGACTCGTGAAAGCTGAGCTTGTCGCCGTCAGATGGCCCTTGGCGCAGAGTGTTGCGCAGATGGGCAAAATGGATGCGTGGGCCAAGGCGGGTGATGAAGTCTTCTGTGTCAAACGCCGGGTTTACGCCAAGGGAGCCGGTACAGAGCGTGGCGCCGTTGGCGGGGCTGTCGACGGCGGAGAGGATGGCTTCGTAATCTGCCGTGGAGGACATGACGCGCGGCAGGCCAAGCAAGGAGAACGGCGGGTCGTCGGGGTGGCAGCACAGGCGGATGCCGTGTTCTTCTGCCACCGGCACCACTTCGGACAGAAAATCGATCAGATTGGCGCGCAGTTGGGAGGCGTCGATGTCTTTGTAGAGGGCAAGCAGGTCCAGCACATCGGTGAGGGTCCAGCTTTCGGTAGCGCCCGGCAGCCCGGCCACAATGGTGTTCACCAGGCTGGCCTGTGCGGTATCGTCCAAAGCGTTAAAGCGCGCGCTTGCAGCTTGTTTGGTTGCAGAGCTGTAATCGTCTTCTGCGCCGGGGCGGGCCAAAAGGAAGAGGTCAAACAGGGCGAAGTCAACCACATCAAAGGCCATGGCGGTGCCGCCATGGGACATGCGGGCGGCGAGGTTGGTGCGGGTCCAGTCGAGCACTGGCATGAAGTTGTAGCAAACAGTCTGGATGCCGCAGCCTGCGAGGTTGTGCAGGCTCTCTTTATAAGCAGCGATATGCGCGGCGTAGCCGGTGCCTTTGGTCTTGATGACTTCGGAAACCGGCAGGCTTTCCACCACCTCCCAGTTGAGGCCGGTGGGTTGCGGCGTTGGTTTTGCGATTTCTGCCTGACGCTGGCGGATCTCACTTTTGGTCCAAGGGGTACCTGCAGGAATGTGATGCAGGGAGGTGACCACACCTTGCACGCCCACCTGTGGCAGGTCGTAGATGTCGATCGGGTCAGCCGGACCAAACCAGCGCCATGTCTGCTTCACGGGGAGCTCCTAAGTCAGGTCGCGCGCGTACGCGGTCGAGCGTTTGGGCGAAGGTTGCAACCTGAAGGCGGTCCCGGCAAGGGAAAATTTCGCGCAATTGCAAAAGGTTGCTGTAAGATGGTGCATAAATGTTGCCGTTGGGTCATCTGTGCGGTTTTGCCGTGCTCTTAGGTCAAGACTTAAGCTGATTTGGGGGCGCTTGGGAGGGGCGTTCTGCTGGGCGGTTCGGGAAATTAGGTGGCATTTTATCTTTGTTTTCAGGACTGTGGTGACATTGGGATGCGCCCCCAATGTGCTCTCGACGTACCGATCAATGCACCCATGAGTTGAGTTTGTGGCGAGACTTCCGAAGAAGTGTTCGTAATTTCATGCGGTTGCGAAAGATGTGGGGGATGTGCAGCTTTGCGTGATGCTTTGCCTGCACGGCATGGGTGTTTTCTTGTCTTGTGAATTTTGACCTGTGCCAAGGCTGAGCGCGCCAATGTACGCGGGACAGGCTGCGTGCGTTAGCGGAACATAAATCTCTCTATGTGCCTTTGGCTGGGAATGACTTGGACCTGTTGTGGACGCATTGCGCGTTTGAGCGGGACCGTGTGGGGCGCCCGCGCCGGGGGCTCTGCCAGCACAGAGAGACGTTTGACGATGAGCCAGCCACTGACTTCCCTGACCGGACACACCACGCCGATCCTGACCCTGCCGGATGCGGCGCAGGACATTTATGACGGTGTGCGCGATATGCCAATTATCTCGCCGCACGGCCATTGTGATCCGAGCTGGTTTGCCGAGAACAAGCCGTTTAATGATCCGGCAGAGCTGTTGATCATTCCGGATCATTACATTTTCCGACTGCTCTATAGTCAGGGTGTACCCCTGGAGGATCTCGGCATCGGGGTGCCGCCGGAGAAACGCGATGCGCGGGCGATCTTCCGCATCTTCGCCAGCCACTGGCACAAATTCCGCGGGACACCAAGTGATGCTTGGTTCGCCACCACCATGGCGCGGACCTTTGGCATTACCGCGACGCTGAACAGCGAAAACGCGGACGTGTTCTATGACAAGATCGACGCAGAGCTAAAGGCCGCGCGGTTGCGGCCACAGGCGTTGTTGGAAGAGTTCAACATCGAAGTGCTCGCAACAACGGACAGCGCTTTGTCCGACCTTGGTCACCATAAGGCGGCGCGGAAACAGAAGCTGAGTGGCAAGATCATCCCGACCTTCCGTCCGGACAGCATTCTGGATCCGAAGCATCCGGACTTCAAAAAGGACATTGTGAAGCTGGCCGAAGTGACCGGGCAGGACACCGAGAAATTTGCCGGCTACCTAGAGGCGCTGCGGGACCGACGGGCGTATTTCATGGCCTATGGCGCGACGGCGACAGACCATGCAGTGACAAATCTGATGACCTGTTATCTCACCGAGAAGCGCGCGTCAGATCTATACGCCAAAGCGCGTAGCGGGAAGATCACGCCAAAAGAGGCGCAGGTGTTCTACGGACATATGCTGACCGAGATGGCGCAGATGTCGGCTGAGGACGGTCTGGTGATGCAGATCCATGCAGGCAGCAAGCGCAACACCAACAAGGCGCTTTATGACAAGTTTGGCGCGCATATGGGGGCGGATATGCCGGTGCGCGTGGATTGGGTGGATGGCATGGATGCCTTGCTCAATCGCGTGGGCAATGAGCGCGACATGAACATCCTGCTGTTTACGTTGGATGAGAGTGCCTATGCGCGTGAATTGGCCCCGATGGCGGGGCACTGGCCAGCCTTGCGGCTGGGTCCTCCGTGGTGGTTCCATGACAGCGCCAATGGCATTGCGCGCTATCTGGATCAGGTGGTGGAGACCGCTGGTTATTGGAACCTGGCGGGGTTCAATGACGACACGCGGGCGTTGATGTCGATCCCGGCGCGGCACGACATGTGGCGACGCGGGGTGAGCCTGCATCTGGCTGCCCAGCGGGGGCGGGGCATCCTGGGACGCAGTGACGTGGACGAGATTGCCTGTCTGTTGTGCCGCGATCTCGCGATTGATGCCTATAAATTGGGAAAAGTTGTTTAGCGCGGTTTCGGCCCACTAAAACAATACCAATTTATACAAGGAATGCACCCCACAGCCCGCCCGGCCGTGGGGTTTTTCGTTGTTTTTGGCGGGGGTTAAATACGGCGTGCCTGCCACAATGACGACGTTGCGCACGGAAGCTGTTGCTTTTTTACGACTTTGAAACATGCGCGTGAGTTTTGCGGCGGAAAGTTGCCGGTAGCCCGAATCCCTGTTTTGGGCATCGTCGAGATTCTGGGATTTCCGCCTGCAACCGGGTTCCTGCGCCGGGCGCGACGTTGAAGATTGGATAAAGTTTTTCTCAATCTGGTAATGGATTTTTAAGATTTGGAGCTCGAAAAAATGGCCTGTTTGGGGGCATTTTGTGGGCAAGGGAAACGCCATTTGGTAAGTGTTTTCGGGCATTCGTTTGTGTTTATTTTATTGACTTTCTCTTTGTTTTTCGGCTTTTATCCGCGCAGCGCCTGGGGGCGTCAAAACTAATTTTTGGGCTAATATTCACCATGTGTACTCTTACTTGCGCTCAGCCGGAGCCAGACAGCAATATTCAGTTGTTCAATTGGCCCAAGGATCAATCGGACGTCCGCAATAAAAATTGACGTGACGGCATTAGAAGATCGGTAACCACTTTCGCAAATACAGTCCCCTCAAGAGCTCCTAGAACGGGTGCTTTCCTTGGCATTGTCTCAGAGCGTGCTGCGGGAATGGGTGGAATGCCCCTGTATTCGGGGGAACTCCAACTGTATTAAGGGCGCAAGCTTTGGTGCGAATAACAGGAAGTTGAAGACCAGAATGGTTGTGGAAGCGAAGCGAGGAAAAACACGGTGGGGCCGGGCGATAGCCGCGGTCGTTGCGGTGTTGGCAGTGACAGGCTGTTCAACCTTGCCAGGCCAGGGCACGAGCCGGGCCATGATCACCATGACAGATGAGGTGGCTAACAACGAGGATGTCACGCGCGATTTTGCCCTGGTGCAGGTGACCCCTGCAGTGATCGGTAAAATCGGCGCGCCGATGAAAGCCGGCTTTGCCGGCAGCCTCAGTTCGCGTAGCACCTCCAGCGCAGGCACAAAAATTCGCGTTGGCGACCGGCTGACCGTGCGGATTTGGGAAAGCTCGCCGGAAGGGCTGTTCTCAACTGTCGAGCAGAAATCATCCGCAATCCCGGTGATTGTGAGCAATGATGGCAACATCAACATTCCCTACGTGGGCAACCTGCCTGTGGTCGGTTTGAGCGTGGATCAGGTGCGCACCCATGTTGCGGACGGATTGCGCGGCAAGGCGGTTGATCCCGAGGTCTCTGTCATCCTGGAAAAAGGCGGCGCGCAGAGCGTGACCGTTGTCGGGGATGCACGCTCGCCGGGGCGGTTTGACATTCCAGCCAGCGGATTGCGGCTTCTGGATGCGGTGGCCACCGCCGGGGGCGCAACCAAACCAACCCATGATATGGAAGTGAGCCTTGTGCGCGGCAGTTCTCTGGCTCGTGCGCGTCTGGATGAGGTGATCTCCACCGGCAGTGCCAATGTCTGGTTGCAGCCGCGGGACACCGTGCAGCTGCTGCACAAGCCGCGCACCTTCTCCGCGTTTGGGGCGGTGTCCAAACCGTCGCAATACCCGTTTGGCACCGAAACCGTCACCCTGGCCGAAGCGATCAGCAAAGTTGGCGGCCTGGATGACAAAACCGCAGACGACAGTGGTGTGTTCCTATTCCGGTTTGAAAACCGCGCCCGGGTGCAGAGCACCGGGGTGAAACTGCCTGATCGTGCCTACACCGATGGTGTGCCGACAATTTACTGGGTGGATCTGAACTCTCCGGAGGCGATCTTCATGACCCAGGCTTTCAACATGCGGGACAAAGACGTGTTGTTCGTCGCCAATGCCCCGTCCACCGATCTTGCCAAATTTGTCGCCATTGTCGCGGCAACACTAGCGATAGCGAGCTGACCGAATGAGTTTACATAGACTAACCCGCCCCCATCCCGAACCGCAGGTGTCGTTCCTGCTGTTGTCCGGCGGTGTGGGGTCACGCTCCAACCACCACGAGCCAAAGCAGTTTTATAAGCTGGCTGGCCATCCGATGATCGCGCATTCCATTATTGCGGCGGTGCGCACGCCCAATGTGGCCGAAATCGTGGTCAACGCGCCGGAAGGTTTTGAGGAGCGGACGCGCGAAATTATGGAAGCCTATTGTGCGGGCCTGCCGTACAAGATCATTCCCGCAGGCGCGACGCGTCAGGAAAGCTGCGAGGCTTTGGCAGCGGCGGCCGAGAAGGATGTGATTGTGCTGCATGAGGCCGCACGCCCCTTCATCAGCGTCGATATGTTGACCGACCTGATCGAGAATGAAGCGGAGAACGCCGGGTATTGTTATGCGATCTCCTTCTCCATGTGTCGCATCGACACCGAGACCCGCCTTGTCAAGCGCGGTGTGTCTCGTGAGAAGGTTTTTGACATCCAGCTGCCGCAGAAATTTGCGCGAGAAACATTGCTTTCCGCGCATGCCAAAGCCCGGAAGAAGGGCAAGAACTACAATGAAGACTCGGTGATGGTGGTCAAAATGACCAAGGAGCCGGTTCTCTCTCTGGAGGGCTCCAGCCGCAACCGGAAAGTAACAACCCCTGAAGATTTCATTATCGCAGAAGGCATGATGAAGGATTTCCACAGCAAAGGAAAAGTGACTCCCCATGACTAAAACTGTTTTAATTAGTGGTGCTTCCAAAGGCATCGGCCTTGCGACGGCGCGCCGTTTCGCACGCGGTATGGATGATGTGAATTGCATCGTCATGGTGGCGCGGAAATCCGACGCGTTTGACAGTGCCGTGGCCGAAGTTCGTGCCATTTCCGGCAACCGCCAGATTTTCCAGGTGGAAGCGGACCTGTCCGACCCGGAAGCCGTGAAAGACGTGTTTGACCGTCTGGACGCGGAAAACGTTGCGGTGAACTACATCGTCAACAACGCCGGCTTTACCAAGCCTGCCTCGATTAACGAAACCAACATGGCGGATTTTGAGCTGACCATGCGGGTGAACGTCTATGCACCGTTCCGCTTTGTGCAAGAAGCACTGCTGCGCAACCACCCACTGGAGAAGATCATCAACATCGCCTCCACTGCAGGCATCAACGGTCGTTCCGGCTGGCTGTCCTACTCGACATCCAAAGCGGCTGTGATCAACATGTCCGAAGTGATGCGTGACGAGCTGGCACCTTATGGTGTGGACGTTGTATGTCTGTCGCCTGGCCGCTGTGCCACCGATCTGCGCAAAACCCTTGCGCCTGATGAAGATCCGACAACAATCATGCAACCGGAGCAGGTTGCGGATGTGATCGCCATGATGTCTTCGCCAACCGGCAAAATGCTGTTGAGCGAAAACCTGGTGGTGCGCACCTAAACCGATGTTGGAAGTGCGGGACACGAGTAATTTGGTGACGCGAAAAGAGCCCACTGGCGATCAACTTGGTGATCGCATTGAGGCCGCGCCTCAAGACTGCAGCGCCCCTGTTGCGCTGCGGGATGTCGAGGCCGTGCCGGATCAGGCTGTCTATCTGGACAGCCCGGTGCTCTCTGCCGTCAACCAGATCCGTCCTTTCTTTGAAAGCGGTGCCTACGGGAAATCCGACACGCCGCTGTTGCTGCGCCATCGCGCATTGATCCGGATGCAGCGGCTGTTCAGCCGTTTGCCAACCGATCTGGATGTGCGGCCAGTCAAAGGGGCAAATGGAGCACGATTCCCACTGCGTCCGGGTGGGGTCCTGTTTATCCGTTTAACTCGCAATCCAACTTGCAAACTGTGGCCAACCGGTCGTTCCGACACGTTCTTACGCTTCATGGGGAGAGCAACAAGGGCGCGTCGGTACGACCGGCGTCACGCATGTATGACTATGTATCCATCGCCGGTCCGCTGGCGCGGGATCGCTATTTGGATGCCGGAATTTTCACGGCGTCGGATGTGGACCAGGGGCGCCTGGTGATGATGGGTGACACCTTTGTGCAATCCATGCCCTGGATCAAACCGGCGCGGATCACAGACACTGCGCCCGTGATTTTTTATTCGCCAACCTGGGAAGGCTACGGCAGCGAAGCGGACAATTACAGTTCGGTCGCCGGCCTGCGCGGGTTCATGGCAGTTCTGAAAGCGGCGCGGGCGCTGGACCTGCATCGCGTTGTGGTCAAGCCACACCCGTATTTAGGCATGTTACGCCCGGCGATGGTCCGGGAGTTCATTTCTGGTATTCGCCTGTTGCGCCGCTCTGGCCTGCAAGTGGCCGTGGCGCTGCGGAACGCCAGCCTGCAGTTGCGCTTTGGCTGTCACACACAGTTGAGCCGACTGACCACCATCGAGGAAGATGAGAGCGCGCCGGTGGCCGTGGCGCTGGCGCTGTGTGACATCTCTGGCATGGAGGCCATTTTCCTCAAGCAGCGCATCCGCCATATGGTGTTGGCGCGGGAAAGTGATGTGCCCAGAGGCCTTGAGACAATCTACGATCACAAGTCGATCATGTCCCATCAGGACCCGGAAACGGCGGTGATGGATTATCTTAACGGCGCTGACGATACTGATGCCGCTCATCGGAAAATGGTGTTTGGCTGGCAAAACCCCGAGTTGGAAGGGATGTCGGCCAGTTCCGCGCGGCGTTGGATCATTGACTACGTCCGGCGCGATCCGTTCTGGTCTCGGAGCAAGTCGGTGTGAGCCAAGGCCGACTGTTCAAAGCGTTGAAAAGTCACGGATGTTTGGTAAACTTGTTCAGGCAGTTTCTCACATTATCTCAATAAAGGCGTGACAGACCTGTTGCGTGCGCACTTTGACACAAACCAGTGGTCCGGTGCAGAAGACACAAAAAGCCGGCGCCAAAAGGCGCACGAAAGGTAAGAGATGGCAGAAGTCAAAGCATTGAAGGCGGTCGAAGAGACAGACGGTCCGAGCGGTGTGATGCAGGCGCCGCCCAAGTCTTCGCCGTTGAAAAACAAACGGTGGGGCGTGATCCTGTCCTTCCTGTTGTTGTTTGTGACACCGGTGGCGCTTGGTGGCGCCTACTTCGGACATTTTGCGTCTGACCGGTACGCCGCGGGCGCCAGCTTTGTGATCCGCGGTCTCGAAGGCGGCGGTGCGCCTGATTTTGTGACGTCTTTTACCGGCCTGTCGCCCAGCGGCAGCACCACCTCTGACAGCTATGTTGTGCGCAATTTCCTGGAAAGTGCGGATCTACTGCGTCACCTGGATGCGGAGCTGGATCTGCGGGGACATTATTCCCAGGAGTTTATTGACCCTATTGCGCGGTTCAATCCGGACGGGACATTCGAAGAACTGGTGGAGTATTGGCAATGGCGGATCAACACCACCTATGACAGCACCACGGGCATCGTGACCTTTGAGGTGCAGGCCTTTGACGCGGAAATGGCGGAGCGTTTGGCGCAATTGGCGTTGGCGGCGGCCGATCGGCTGGTGAACGAACTTTCGGAAAAGGCCCGACAGGACTCGGTGCAGTTTGCCGCCAAAGAGGTGGAGCGGGCTGAAGAGCGGGTGCGCAATGTACGTCTGCAACTGGTGGATTTCCGCGCGGAACGCGGCGCTGTGGACCCGATGGTGAATGCGCAGCTGGATGCAGAGCTGATGGCGTCTTTGGAAACCAAGCTGGTGGACATTCAGGCCCGTATCAATGCGTTGTCCGGCTCGGTGGACGCAGACTCACCGATGCTCATGCAACTCAACCGTCAGGCCTCCGCTTTGGAAGAGCAAATCAAGCAGCGCCGCGCACTGATTGGTCAGTCTGGCGGAGCGGACAGCCATGAAAACACGGCTGAAGCTCTGGCGGCTTATGAAGGTCTGTTGATTGAACAGAACTTTGCCCAGCAGAGCTATGCCTCGGCCATGGTCTCTCTGGAGACCGCACGCATGGATGCAGACCGGCAGCAACGCTACCTTGGTGTGTTTGCACGCCCCTTCGTGCCGAATGAGCCAGCCTATCCGGTGCGCGTGCGTGACTTTTTCCTGGTCATGATTGCAGCCTTTGCGCTGTGGGCGATTTCAACGCTGATTGCCTACACCATCCGGGATCACATGCGCTGAGGTCTGGCTGATGTTTTATGCCATCTGGTTGCAAATCCGCGTCATCGCGGCGCTGACCCTGCGCGAAACGCGCATGACGTTTGGCACGTCGCACTCGGGGTATTTCTGGGCGATTTTCCAGCCGATCTTCTCGGTGTCTTTCTTGATGACACTGTTTTACCTGATCGGTCGGCAGTCTCCGTTTGGCACCTCACTGGCGCTGTTTTTTGCGACCGCCGTGTTGACGCTGGAGCTGTATAACAAGCTCTCCGTGTCGCTGATGCGGGCGTTTACGTCCAACAAGTCGCTGCTGTCTTATCCGATGATCAAAGAGCCGGACACGTTGTTTGCGCGGCTGTCGTTGATTGCCTGCACGTTTATTGTGATCAACGTGATCTTTTACAGCGGGTTGCTTGCCGTTGGGCTTGGCCAATTGCCAGCCCATCCGGAACGGGTGATCTATGCCTTTCTGACCACCTGCCTGCTTGGCTTTGGTGTCGGGTCCATCAATGCCATCCTCTACCAGAAGAACCAGGCCTGGCAGCACATCGAGAAGATTTTTGCGCGGCCGTTGTTCTTTCTATCCGGTGTGTTCTACATCCCGTCCACGATGCCCCCAGAAGCGGTGGCGGTGTTGAAGTGGAACCCGATTTTGCACGTCGTGGAATGGACGCGGGAGGGGTTTTATACGAACTACCGCAGTGATGTGCTCAACATCGCCTATCCCTTGGGGCTTGGCGCGACGCTTGTGATCATTGCGTTGTTTGCTGAGCGGATCACCCGCAAACAGAGGGTCTGATCATGATTGCGTTTGAGAACCTGACCAAGATCTACAACGTCAAGGGCGTCAAAAAGGTGATCCTGGATGACGCGTCTTACCGGTTTGAGGATCGCAAAAACGTCGCGCTGATGGGGCACAATGGCGCGGGCAAATCGACCATGATGCGGATGATTGCCGGGATTGAGCTGCCGACGTCCGGGCGCGTGCGCCGGACAGAGAAAGTCAGCTGGCCCATGGGATTTGCGCGCGGCTTTAACGGTATGATGACCGGTGTGGAAAACGTGCGTTTTGTGTCGCGGGTCTATGGCTGTCACACAGACAGTGTTCTGGAGCAGGTGCAGGAGTTTGCCGAGTTGGGCAAATCTCTGGCGCTGCCGATCCAGACCTATTCCAGCGGGATGAAGGCGCGCTTGGCTTTTGGGTTGTCACTGGCGATCAGCTTTGAATGCTACTTGATTGACGAGATCACAGCCGTGGGTGACCGGCGGTTCAAGAAGAAGAGTGAAAAAGCGCTCAAGGATAAGATCAAGAACGCGCGCGTGGTGATGATTTCGCATTCCGAGAAGACCATCAAGGATTACTGCGATTGTGGCGTGTTTGCCTATGGCAGCAAGCTGTATCACTACGACGACGTCAACGAATTGCTCAAAGATTACAGGAAGTTTTGTTAATGGTGCGTTTGGGTGCGGTTGCGGCGCTGTTGGTTGCGGCGCTCGCGGTTTGGGGAGTTTCCGGCGGCTCGGCAGTGCGGGCGGCACAAACCTGTGGCGATGAGAATGGCAACCTGCGGGTGATGACGTTTAACATTCGCACGGCGCTTGGCACGAAAAACCCTGGCGCCAATCCGTTACACCAGTTGCTTGAAGAGCATGACGTCGGACCCATTGTGGCGGCGATAGCGGCGGCCGATCCCGATGTGGTGGCTTTGCAGGAGGTGCTGGGCTGGGGCCAAACCGGCCGCATTGCGCGTGCGTTGGACATGGAGAGCACGTTTGCCTTTCACCCAAGCCCGCTGCCGTGGTGGGGCAACGCCGTTCTGAGCAAATGCCCGATGACCAAGACCAAGCGTGTTGTGACCAGCCGTGGGCGCGGCAATGGCAAGGCGATGCCCGTTGCGCGTTTGGATGTGGCGGGCGGGACGGTGTTTGCCACCTCGATCCATCGTGATCGCGAAGACAACACCGGAATTCAGTTGCAACGCATGATGGCGCCGTTTGCACAGACCGATACGCCGGTGCTTCTGATGGGGGATTTCAATTTTAAGCCCAATGACAAGCGGCATGGGGTTGTGTCTGCTGTCTATGAGGACAGTGCGTTGGTGGCACAGGCCGGCGCGGACTATGTGCTGGAACGGGGCACCTATCCGGTGATTGCCGGGACCAAGAAGCACCGCCGGATCGACTATGTCTTTCTGTCTAAGGGGGACTTTGTTGTCTCCAATGTGGCGGTGATCGAGGGGGGACACGCCGGAGCCTCGGACCATCTGGGCTACGTGGCGGATGTGACGCTCACCCCACGCGCCAACTAGTTTTTTTGCGTTTGTGTTGGGAGCGGCCTGCAGCGTCGCTCCGTGTAAAAAAAATTTGATCATATTCCGGAGAATCCCTTGCGGGCTGTCGCCGCGCGTGATTGCATCTGGCGTCAGCATCGCTGGGTATTGGCACTACGCCTGCCTGCCCGGTGATGGGAGAGATTGGCGCGGATTGCGGCGAGGGGGCTTGAGTGACAGACAACTGGGGGCATATGCCGGATGGCCGCGCGGTGTATCGCGTGACGCTGACCGGCGGCGGGCTGACTGCACATGTGCTGACCTATGGCGCTGTGTTGCAGGACCTGCGCCTTGCGGGACATGACGCGCCTTTGGTGCTGGGGTTTCCTGACTTTGCGCCTTACCTGACGGACTCGCCTTTCTTTGGGGCCACGGCAGGGCGGTTTGCCAACCGTATCCGCGACGGGCATCTGGAGCTGGATGGGCAGAGCTATCAGCTGGATACCAATGATGGCGGTCGGCACACATTGCATGGCGGGGCTCAGGGGCTGGGTGGTCATCTTTGGGAGATTGACACAGCCACCGAGGATCGCGTGACGCTCAAAGCGGTGCTGCCGGATGGACATATGGGGTTTCCCGGCACGCTGACGTGCGCGGTGACCTTTGCGCTTCTGGACGGCGGCACATTGGACATCCAGATGCGGGCAACAACAGACAAGACCACGCTGTGTAGCCTGGCGCATCACAGCTATTTTGTGCTCGATGATGCGGGCAGCGTTTCGGAGCATCACTTGCAGATTGCCGCCACGAGCTACACCCCGGTGGATGACACCTTGATCCCGACGGGCGAGGTTGTGCCGGTGGCGGGCACGCGGTTTGATTTTCGTGACGCCGCGCCGCTGAGCCAGGCCCACCCTGTGGATCACAACTTTTGTCTGTCCAAGGCGCGGCAACCGTTGCGCCCCGTGGCGCGCTTGCAGAGTTTGGCCTCCGGCGTGCGGATGGAATGCTTGACCACCGAGCCGGGATTGCAGGTCTATGACGGAGGCGGGATTGCCACGGACGTGCCCGGCCTGCGTGGCCAACAGATGGGCGCCTGTGCCGGACTGGCACTGGAGCCGCAGGTTTGGCCGGACGCGCATCATCACAAAGACTTTCCGCAGGCCGTGTTGCGGCCGGGCGAGACTTATCACCAACACACACAATTTGTCTTTTCGAAAGGTCAGACATGAGCAACTTCAATGGACTGCTGCTGGAATCCAATCTGATTGGCGGCCAGTGGGTCGGGGCCGACAATGGCGCGACCACAGAAATCACCAACCCCGCGACAGGTGCGGTGCTGGGCACGGTGCCGGAGGCCGGTGGGGCTGAAACGCAGCGCGCGATTGCGGCGGCGAGCGATGCCTTTAAGACTTGGTCCAAGACCAACCTGATGGAGCGGGTGGCGCTGCTGCATAAATTGCACGACGCGCTGATGGACAATCAGGAAGACCTGGCGCAGCTGCTCACCGCGGAGCAGGGCAAGCCGCTGTTTGAAGCACGCGGTGAGATTGCGATTGGCGCAGCTTATGTGAAGTGGTTTGCCGAAGAAATCCGCCGGACCAAAGGCGAGATCATTCCGGCGCCGACCAATGACAAGCGCCTGATGGTCACGCATCATCCGGTGGGGGTTGTGGGCATGATCACACCATGGAACTTCCCGTCCTCGATGCTGGCGCGCAAGATTGCGCCTGCGCTGGCGGCGGGCTGTACCGTGGTGGCGAAACCCGCGCCGCAGACGCCGTATAGCGGGTTGGTTTGGGGCAAGCTGTGTCAGGATGTGGGCTTCCCGGATGGGGTGGTGAACATCGTGACCGGCGATGCGCCTGCGATTGGCGGGGCGATCATGGAAAACCATGACGTGCGCAAGGTGACCTTCACCGGCTCCACCAATGTCGGCAAGCTGCTCATTCGTCAGTCGGCGGATCAGGTGAAAAAGGTGTCCATGGAGCTGGGCGGCAACGCGCCGTTTATTGTGTTTGATGACGCTGATCTCGACGCGGCTGTGGAAGGCGCGATGATCGCGAAGTTCCGCAACATGGGGCAGACCTGTGTGTGTACCAACCGCTTCTATGTGCAGGCCGGTATTCATGACGCCTTTGTTGCGAAGCTAAAAGAGGCTGTGGCAGCGATGAAAGTTGGCGATGGTACCGAGGATGGCGTGGTGCAGGGGCCGTTGATTGACGAGAACGCGGTCAAAAAGGTCGAAGGCATGGTCGCGGATGCCGTAGCCAAAGGCGGCACCGTGGCGCTGGGCGGCAATCGCCACGCTCTGGGCCAGACTTTCTTTGAGCCCACCGTGATCACCGGTGCAACGTCCGAGATGTCGTTCTCCACCGATGAAATCTTTGGGCCGCTTGCGGCGGTTTACAAGTTTGAGGACGAGGACGACGCGGTGGCGGCGGCCAATGCCACGGATTACGGTCTGGCGGCCTATGCCTACACCAAAGACCTCGCGCGTGCGTTCCGCATGAACGAAGGTCTGGAGTATGGCATGGTTGGCATCAACTCCGGCCTCATCACCACCGTGGAAGCGCCGTTTGGCGGCGTGAAAGAAAGCGGCATGGGCAAAGAGGGCGGCAGCCAAGGCTTGGACGACTATTTGATCACCAAATACACCTGCGTGGCCGGTCTGTAAGTGTAGGTCATTGCACAGCCAAAAACTGAAAGGCCCAAGCGGTGCAGATCGCTTGGGCCTTTTCTTTGGTAATAGGAGTCATTCACTGGGAAAGCGGCAATGTGAAGGTGCCGGTGATCAAAACAAATCCGATTGTGATCCGCGAACGCTTTATGGAAGAGGCGCGCCGCTAAGCTGTTTGAACCGCTGAATAAATGTTCAGTCAGGGCGCCGCTTTTGGCGCCCTTTTGCGTTTTTCTCCGTGGTCCAAACGGGTTAAGCCCGCGCTTCTCCACAGGTTTTGCCTTGATATTCGCGCCGTTGGCGTCAATCATCCCCGCACCAACTTTATCAGGGGAGTGAAATTGATGAAGTTCAAAGCAATGATGCTGGCCACCGCTGCCGTTGTAGCGATGCCAATGCTGGCACAAGCCGAAACCATCCGTTGGGCGCGCGCAGGTGATGCGCTGACTCTGGATCCGCACGCACAGAACGAGGGACCAACCTCCGCGCTTGCGCACCAGATCATGGAAACACTGGTGATGCGCGACCACGCAGGCGCCATGGTGCCATCGCTCGCGACCGAATGGGGTCCGTCCGCAGACAACCCGAATGTTTGGGTGTTCAAACTGCGTGAAGGCGTGACCTTCCACGATGGTGCGAAGTTTGATTCTGAGGACGTGAAGTTCTCGCTTGATCGCGCGATGACCGAAGACTCTGACTACAAAGAGCTTCTGGCCTCCGTGAAAGAAGTGCGTGCCACTGGTGAGTACGAGATCGAGATCGAGACCAACGGTCCAAACCCGATCATGGCCAACAACCTGACCAACATGTTCATCCTGGACAAGGACTGGGCAGAGGCGAACAACGCCGTGAAGGTGCAGGACTATGAAGGTGGCGAGAACACCTTTGCAGCCAAAAACGCAAACGGCACCGGCCCATACAAGCTGGTTTCCCGCGAGCCTGACGTGAAGACCGTTCTGACGATCAACGAGAACTACTGGGGCAAGGACGAGTTCCCTCTGGAAGTGACCGACATCATCTACACCCCTATCCAGAACGCAGCGACTCGTGTTGCGGCGCTTCTGTCTGGTGAGGTGGATTTCATCCAGGACGTACCAGTTCAGGACTTGAGCCGCGTGGACACCACCGATGGTCTGGAAGTGCGCACCGCGCCTCAGAACCGTGTGATCTTCTTTGGTATGAACCAAGCTGCTGAAGACATTGCCAATGACGACGTCGACGGTGTGAACCCGATGTCTGACGTGCGTGTGCGTCAAGCGATGTCCATGGCCATCGATCGTAACGCCATCATGAAAGTTGTGATGCGTGGCCAGTCCGCGCCAGCAGGCATGATCGCACCTCCGTTTGTGAACGGCTGGAACGAAGCGATGGACAGCTCTTCCTCCACCGACGTGGAAAAGGCGAAGGCGCTGATGGCGGAAGCAGGGTATGCGGATGGCTTTGGCATCACGCTGAACTGCCCGAACGACCGCTATGTCAACGACGAGAAGATCTGTCAGGCGGCCGTGGGCATGCTGGCGAAAATTGGCGTGAAGGTGAACCTGGACGCCAAGCCTAAGGCGCAGCACTTCCCGCTGTTGAGCAATCTGGAAACAGATTTCTACATGCTGGGTTGGGGTGTTCCGACCTATGACTCCGAGTACATCTTCAACTTCCTGGCGCACACCAAAGGTGAGAAGTACGGTTCCTGGAACGCAACCCGCTTCAGCAACCCTGATCTGGACGTGAAAATCGAAGCTCTGGCCGGTGAGACCGACCTGGAGAAGCGTAACGGCATGATCAACGACATCTGGCAGGTTGTTCAGGACGAGCAGGTTTACATCCCGATCCACCACCAGGTGCTGAACTGGGGTATGAAAACCAACGTTGGCACCGTTGTGGAGCCAGAAGATTCTCCGAAGTTCAAATACTTCACCATGAAGTAAGCCCTTCAGGTTTCTGAAATAAATGGCCCCCGCAGTTGATGGCTGCGGGGGCTTTTTTGTTTGATAGCGTGTCGTGGCTTACTTGGCCTGCCAGAGTGTCTTGGCGGCCTCGGCGATGCTCTCGCGCGACGGCATGGTGGCCGCATAGGCGGGGCCGGTGGCAATGAAGCTGTCGTGTGCAGCGATGCGGGCGTGGGGCAGGGTGGTCTGTTCCTGCAGTAGGGCCATCAGCGCCTCCGATTGGCTGCCGGTGGTGCGGCATTCATCGACGATCAGGACTTTTCCCGCACCTTTCAGGGCGGCGAGGATACCCTCGGTGGGTAGTGGTGCCAGCCAGCGCATGTCGATGACGCGGGTGTCGATGCCCTGCGCCTTCAAGTCGGCGGCGGCCTGCGTGCTGAGATAGCGGCCATTGCCGTAGGTCAGGATCGCAAGAGGGCCGTCGCCCTCAACACCCACCTCGCCAAGGGCGATGGATTGGTCGGGTGACGGATAGGTTGCCATCCAGCCGTTGTCTTTGTCATCCAACAGGTCGCGCATCGGATAGAGCGCAATCGGTTCCACCATGACCACCACGCGTTGCTCTTCGCGCGCCAGACGCACACATTCGCGCATCATTTTGGCGGCATCGTCCCCGCGCGAGGGGCAGGCGATGATCACACCGGGGATGTCGCGTAGTACGGCCAGCGAGTTGTCATTATGGAAGTGGCCGCCAAAGCCTTTCTGATAGCCCAAGCCTGCAATGCGCAGCACCATTGGGTTGGTGAACTGGCCGTTGGAGAAAAACGGGAGCGTAGCGGCTTCACCGCGCAGCTGGTCCTCGGCGTTGTGCAGATAGGCCAGGAACTGGATTTCCGGCATCGGCACAAAGCCGTTGTGCGCCATGCCGATCGCCAACCCGAGAATGGATTGCTCATCGAGTAATGTGTCGATCATGCGATCCGCACCAAAGCGGTCCTTGAGCTTTTGCGTGACGCCGTAGACGCCGCCTTTGGTGCCGATGTCTTCGCCCATCATCACGATCTCGCCGTGCTCCAGCATCAGATCGGTGAGCGCCCAGTTGAGCAGGCGCGACATCGGTTGCGGGTTGTCCATCTGCTTGAGGTCGGAGCCAAACGCCTTGGCGCGGGCCTCGTCGCTGGGGCCATTTGTGGGCGCGCAGGTGCGGATCGGGGGAACCAGGGAGGCCATGACGTCTTCGGCGGTTTTGAGGCGCGGCTTCTTGACGGCTTTTGCTGCCAGTTCGGCGCAGCGGTCTTCGCTCTCTTGATACAGCGCCAACGCTTGTTCGGGAGACATCACGCCCGCCTGATCGAGCAGCCGCACGGTATGCAGCAGCGGATCGTCCGCCTCCCAGGCTTCAAACGTGGCTTTGGGTAGGTAAGCCTGTTGCAGGTCGGAGCCTGCGTGGCCGTAGAGCCGCACAACGGAGATGTGCAATAAGGCCGGTTTGCGCTGGGTGCGCACGTAATGCGCGGCGTCTTGGGCCACTTTGTAAGCGTCGTAGATGTTGAGGCCATCCGCGCTGAAGTATTTCAGGCCGGGGCGGTTGGCGTAGCTGGCCTTGATCCAGCCGCTGGGGGTGCGGGTGGAGATGCCAATGCCGTTGTCTTCGCAGACAAACAGGAGTGGCATTGGCGCGGATTGGTAGGCGGTCCAGCAGGCGGTGTTGATCGCGCCTTGCGCGGTGGAGTGGTTGGCAGAGGCGTCGCCAAAGGAGCACATGATGATACTGTCATCCGCGAGGCATTTGTGCTCTGGCGCGCGACGTTTGCCGAGGCCCAGCGAGTAGGCCGCGCCCACGGCCTTGGGCAGGTGGGAGGCGATGGTGGAGGTTTGAGGTGGGATGTTCAGCGCTTTGGAGCCAAGTACCTTATGGCGGCCGCCGGACATGGGGTCGTCTTTGGCGGTGCAGAAGCTGAGCAGCATATCCCAGGCCGCATCCACGCCTTCGACTTGTGCGGAGCGCATGGTTTGGAAAGCGCCATCGCGGTAATGCAGGAACGCCATGTCATCGGGGCGCAGGGCGGCGGCGACGGCGGCCATGCCTTCGTGGCCGGAAGAGCCGATGGTGTAATAGCCATTGCCCTCGGATTGCATTTTGCGGGAGCGGCGGTCGAGATTGCGGCTCAGGCATTGGGCGTTAAAAATCTGTTTGGCCAGCTCTGGCGCGAGGGCGTCATTGGGCGCGCCGCCTGCAGAAAATTCGCCCGATGCGATGCGCGCGCGAAAGGCGCCATCTACCACGTCTGCTCTGTCCATCTTTGCCTCCCATGATGGTGCTGCCTCTGCGTAGCACTTGTTTTGAGAGAACAACAATCCACCCGACCCTGCGTCAATGTCGTTTGTGATCAAAAGATTTCATGAGGGCGAAAAGGCGGGCTTATTGTTGTCCCGAAAGGACCCAGTTTCGCCCCAATCTCAGCCGCGCTCTGGCCGTATTTACCAATCATTAACCAAGTCAACGACTTGCGGGAAATGTGTGCCGCAAGCACCGCGACAGCGGAAGACGAGTGAGGATTGGGCTATGAGGCACGAGTTACGCCTTGGAGATTTTGAACCGGTTCGGCCACAGGCGGATCAGAACGGACAGCCGGAAGCTGCGCCGGATGTGCGTGTGGAAAACCGCCGTTTGATGCGCGAGGCCAAACGCCGGATGGCGCGGCTGTCAAGCAAATCCAAATCAGCGGAAGAGGTCTCGCCAGTGGCGCAGGCCATGCAGGCCCATGCGCAGGAGCTGCGCTCGGAAAAAGACGTGCGGCGCGCCATTCTGGAAGGGGATGTGAAAAACCGCTGGCCACGTCCGCGTCTGTTGGCGCTGATTGTGGTGATCACGCTGGCCGCGGTGGTGCCAACGGTGACCCTGCGCTTGCTGATCTGGTCCGTGATCCTGCTGCTGTTGACGGCGGTGTTGCTGGGGCCGGAGCGGGCGCGCGATGCGGTCTATGCGGTGGCGCGTCACATGGTGCATGTGTGGGGGCTGGAAATTGGCATCCTGCGGCGACTGATGGACCGGATCGCACCGTAGCGGTGCCAACGACGGCGCCACATTTTTTTCATAATTTGACCTTTGGAATGCCTTGCTGCCCGGCAAGGCTACTGAGTTACATCGCACGTTGCGATGGGGGTGTTTGGGTAAAAATCGGGTTGAGATATGCAAGAGACTGCCACAGCGCCAGAGCGGCTTAAGCCGCCGCAATACGGCCAAGACATCATTGAACCGGGTGAGCCATTCACCGACGCGACGCTGGACACGATCCGGTCCCTTTTGGCCGAATCTGATCCGGTGCCCCAGCCTAAACCGCTGGAAGAGACCGTGCTGTTTGCCCGTCAGCGCAAGCGGCGTGAGAAACATCGCGACACCACCCAGCCGGAGATTTACCGAGACGCTCGGGCGGCGGAGACCCCGGACCCATCACCATTTCCGGAGCTTGCGCCTGCTGAGGAAGAGTCGTTCGAGATCGAGCGCTCCTGGCGCGAGATTGAGGTGACCGAAGGCAGCGCCGGGCGCAGTTTGCGGCGTTTCCTGATGTCGCCGCGCATGGTGTCGGTGATCTTCATGGCGGGCGTTGTTGCCTGGCAACCGTGGTTTATCCCTATGCTGGCGTTGATGTTTGTGTCCTCGCTGTTGCTGGTTGGTGCGCTGATCGGGCAAGACCGTATGGCCCGCATTGTGCTCTTTATGCTGAAGCGCTTTGTCTGGGCAGATCCATCGCTTGGCCGTGTGATGCAGCGTATCCTGCCAAGCCGTTGGCATCCGGTGCTCTATCGTCCCATCACCGACGAGGTGCCATTTGACGGGCCGATTGATCCGAGCTTTGAGGCGCGGCTGGCGCGCATTAAATCCTGATCCTGTTGTGATTGCTTTGGTCTTGGGCCTTGAATTTGGCGCAAGGCCCAAGTATGTCGACCTCTGATCAAGGCAGAGAAGAAGCGTCATGGCGAAAACCAATCCGATCACATTCATTCAGCAGGTCCGCGCGGAAGTATCCAAAGTGGTCTGGCCGACCCGTCGCGAGGTTGTGCTGACAACCGTGATGGTGTTCATCATGGCGGCGCTGACGGCTGCGTTCTTCTCGCTGGTGGACATTCTGATCCGCTCCGGCTTGCAGGGCATTCTGGCGCTGTTTGGCTAAGCTGCACGCGGCGGTTGTCTCTTGAAATCAAGGGGCAACGGCGTTAGGCACGGCTTTAGAAGATACGTGGCGTGTGGCGATTCGAGTTGCACGCCGATTTTTTGTTTCTGATAGTCTGTTTGAAGACTGCGAAGATAAACGACACTCCGGCAGATGGCCGGCAATGACGGGAAGACGAACACATGGCGAAACGGTGGTATTCGGTTAGCGTCCTTTCGAACTTCGAAAAGAAGGTCGCCGAGACAATTCGCACATCGGTCGAAGAGCAGGGGCTTGAGGACCAGATTGACGAAGTGCTGGTGCCAACCGAAGAAGTGATCGAAGTGCGTCGCGGCAAGAAAGTGACCACCGAGCGCCGCTTCATGCCGGGGTACGTGCTGGTGCACATGGAAATGAGCGATCAGGGCTATCACCTGATCAACTCGATCAACCGCGTCACCGGCTTCCTGGGGCCGCAGGGGCGTCCAATGCCTATGCGTGACGCAGAGGTGCAGGGCATCCTGGGCCGCGTCGAAGAGGGTGAGACCACAACTCCAAAGCTGCTGATCAGCTTCGAGGTTGGCGAGAAGGTCAAGGTCAACGAAGGTCCATTCGAAGACTTCGACGGTATGGTCGAGGAAGTGGACGAAGAGAACCAGCGCCTGAAGGTGACCGTGTCGATCTTTGGCCGCGAAACCCCGGTCGAGCTGGAATACACTCAGGTGACCAAGCAGATGTAAGCGCTGCGCACAGTGACAGATTGAGACGCCGTCCCAATGGGGCGGCGTTTTCTTTTGGTGACAGGAGGTTGCAGGGCGAGGGTGGCTTGTCACCAGCTTTGGTGTGGATAGTGTGGGAAGTGGACCTTACCAGCCCGTTGCATTGGCGGGCGTAGACACGACGCTGATTGTTTATGGATCTTCCAGCCGCCCTCTCTGACGCACTCCGCCTCTATTTGGCAGGGTTTTTCACCTTTGTGGCGGTGTTTTACACAACCCGGATCGCGTTCCTGAAGGCGCGCGAAGGGGCGGAGTTTGTGCTGCCGGGGATGCGGTTTTGCGCATCCTGGTGGAACCACATGGTGTTTCGCTTCTTTCGTGTCACGATCTGGGGTGTTTGTCTGGCGCGGGCAATTGACCCGGGTTTTGATGCCTACCTTGGCCTTTGGGCGGCGTGGCAGCGTCCTGCCGTTGTTCTGACTGGGGCGGGGCTGCTGACTTTTGGGTTCGCGCTGGCTTTGGTCAGCCATTTTGCCTTGGGGCGGCATTGGCGGTCTGGATTTGATGGCGGTGTGCCTGAGACGCTTTTGGAGGCCGGGCCGTATCGGTTTTCGCGCCATCCTGCGTTTCTGGGCGTGATGCTTGCGCAGGTCGGGTTTTGGCTGGCCTTGCCGAGTTGCTTTTCCACCGTCTGCCTGATTGTCGGGCTGATCGCCGTGTACCATCAGATGCTACTGGAAGAGCGGCACATGGCGGCAAGGTTTGGCGCGCGCTATATGGATTATTCACAACGCGTGCGGCGCTGGGTGTAGCGCGTCAGGTGGTTTTGGGAGGCCGCGCCGCAGTCAGTGTTGTGTGCGGACACGTGTCGCCAAATCGCCGACCATGTCCTTGATCACCTCAGCATCCTTTTCTCGCAACGCGTAGAAACACAACCCCGCCAGGTCTGCGCTCAATTGCCGGGCCAGCTTGATCGCATCGCTGTGCGCGGGCAGTTCACCGGCGTCGATGGCTTGCTGAAAGATATCGGTGAAGATGGCGTCGTTCTGGGTGAGCAGCTCTGACAGTTTGTCTTCAATCGCCTGATTGCCCTGACTGGTCTCCAGCGTGGCCTTGACCAGATAGCAGACCGGCAGCGGGGCGTCGGCATCTGACAGCGGGTGTGCGCGCAGGATGAACTGCGCCAGCCCTTCCAAAGGGGAGCCTGTCTGTGCCTGAAGATCGGCGCGCAACTGGCTCAGACGTGTGGCGTAGCGTTCCAGGCTGAGACAGTAGAGCTTCGCTTTGCTGCCAAAGGCGGCGTAGAGCGAGCCGGGGTGCATGCCGGTGGCGCGCTCCAAGTCCTTGAGTGACGTGGAGGCGTAGCCCTTGGTCCAGAACAGGTCCAGCGCCTGATCAAGCGCCGCTTCTTTATCGTGGCTCACATTCATAGCCCTCTATGTAACGACGGCGCGGGGTAAAGCCAAGGTCACAGTTGAGTGATCGCTCAAAATCCATCTTGAGTGATCACTCAAGTTGCCCATATGACAGTCACGTTGATGATTTTACAAAGGACACGACGATGACCAATTTTCCCCGCCACACTGCAGAGACCGCACCAGAAGCAGCCAAGGAGCGGTTGATTGCCTCCGAGAAAGCTTATGGCTTCCTGCCGGGCCTCTATCAGGTGATGGCCGATGCGCCGCAGTTGTTGGAGACTTACCAGCGCACCCACGAGGCATTTGTCAGCACCAGCTTTGACAACACCGAGCTGACGGTGGTGTGGCAGTCGATCAATGTGGAGCATGAATGCCACTATTGTGTGCCGGCCCACACCGGCATCGCGCACTCCATGGGCATTGCTCAGGATGTGATCGACGCGCTGCGGGATGAGACCCCCTTGGCCGATCCAAAGCTGGAAGCGCTGCGGACCTTTACGCTGGCGCTGACGCGTGGGCGTGGCAACGCGACGCCAGCGGAGTTTGAGGCGTTTTATGCGGCGGGCTATGGTTCGCAGCAGGTGTTGGAGATCATTCTGGGTCTGTCTCAGAAGGTGCTGAGCAATTACACCAACCATGTAGCGCAGACCGCTGTGGATCCGGCGTTCCAGCAGTTCGCCTGGAGCCGGACGGACAAGGCGGCCTAAGCGGTCCCAATCAAAAGAGGCCCTCGCAGGAAACTGCGGGGGCTTTTGTGTTTGTATCACCGCTTGCATCTTCTGGTTGAGGCGGGGATGTTTCGGGGCGAGCAAAAGAAGGAGGGGCGCAGATGATTATCCGAGAGGCCAGAGCTGAGGATGCTGCTGAGGTGAGTGCGTTCCTTCAGGCGTTGGTGACGCTGGGAAAGCGGCGGCTGCCTGCGGACGAGGAGTTTGTGCGTGATGTCTACATTGGTCATGCGGACAACATCGCTTGTTCGGTGGCGGAGGATGCGGACGGTAGCTTGCTGGGCATTCAGATCTTATTGCGGGCCACGGAAGGCAATCCCTACGGCGTTACGCCGGGCTGGGGGATTATCGGCACCCATGTGAATCCAAAGGCGGCAAGGCGCGGGGTGGGGCGGAACCTGTTTGCCACCACGCGGGCAGCGGCCGAGTCGGCGGGGCTGCGGAAGATCGAAGCCACGATTGGTGCCAAAAGCCCGGACGCGCTGGCCTATTATGACTCGATGGGGTTTGAGACCTTTGCGCGGGATGACGACAAGGTGCGGAAGTGTTTTGAGGTGGAATAATTTCCTCCCCCTTGCCAAGCCATCAAAACAAGCCTAAACGCCCCTCTATCGTCTTCGGGCGAGATTCTCTCGTGGGAGATCTCAGGCATCGCGATGCCGGATCGGACCACGCAACATGAAACCGGGCGGAACGCGTTTCGCTCTCGTTGAAAGGAAAACCAAATGGCTAAGAAGCTTGCTGGTACAATGAAGCTGCAGGTTCCTGCAGGTCAAGCCAACCCTTCCCCACCCGTCGGTCCGGCGCTGGGTCAGCGCGGCATCAACATCATGGAATTCTGTAAGGCGTTCAACGCCAAGACACAGGACATGGAGCCAGGTGCGCCTTGCCCAACCGTGATCACCTACTATCAGGACAAGTCCTTCACCATGGACATCAAGACGCCACCTGCGTCTTACTACCTGAAGAAGGCTGCCAAGCTGAAATCCGGTGCAAACCTGCCAGGCCGTGAGGTTGTAGGTTCCGTGACTGCCGCTCAGGTGAAAGAAATCGCCGAAGCGAAAATGAAAGACCTGAACGCAAACGACATCGATGCTGCTATGCAGATCATCCTTGGCTCCGCGCGTTCCATGGGCATCGAGGTGAAGTAATGGCTAAGCTTGGTAAACGTACTGCCGCAGCGCGCGAAGCGTTCGCTGGCAAATCCAACCTGACCGTTGAAGAAGCTGTTGCTCTGGTAAAAGGCAACGCCAAAGCGAAATTCGACGAGACCGTTGAAATCGCCGTTCAGCTGGGTGTTGACCCACGTCACGCAGATCAGATGGTCCGCGGCGTTGTTGGCCTGCCAAACGGCACCGGCAAAACCGTACGCGTAGCCGTTTTTGCTCGTGGCCCAAAAGCCGAAGAAGCACAGGCAGCTGGCGCGGACATCGTTGGCGCAGAAGATCTGATGGAAACCGTTCAGGGCGGCACCATCGACTTTGATCGCTGCATCGCGACTCCTGACATGATGCCGGTTGTTGGTCGTCTGGGTAAAGTTCTTGGCCCACGCAACCTGATGCCAAACCCAAAAGTTGGCACCGTGACCATGGATGTGGCGGACGCTGTGAAAAACGCCAAAGGCGGCGAAGTGCAGTTTAAAGTCGAGAAAGCCGGTGTTGTGCACGCTGGTGTTGGCAAAGCCTCCTTCGACGAAGGCAAGCTGGTTGAGAACGTAAAAGCGTTTATGGACGCGGTTCTGAAAGCCAAGCCTGCTGGCGCGAAAGGTGCCTACGTGAAGAAGATCGCTCTGAGCTCCACCATGGGCCCAGGTGTGACCATCTCCGTGGACAACGCCACCGCACAGTAAGATCAAACGATCTTCAGAGATTTGAGGGCGTCCCTTTGGGGCGCCCTTTTTGCTTCACAGGTTTACGATTCGTGTTTTTAAACTGCTCAAAGAATAATCAGATCGGATGTGCGACTTTGGTCGCAGGGCGCTGAATTAATTTGTTGCATTAAAAAATTTATGCGTGCGTTAGCGCGAAAACGGACTCACCCACAGGATGTGTTTTGCAGCAAAATCCGTGGGTTATTGGCATTATTCGGCCTTTGTTAAGTCCTATGGCGCAGTCCTGAGATTACGTTAGGACAGCCAATAGGACCACTAATGCCACGCTTCAATTCAATCCCGCTTTCCAGGAAGCTGCCGATATTCATTGTCGGTTTCAGCATCCTGCTCGCGGCTGGACTGATCTCAGCCAGCCTTTTTGCGCTTCAGAAATACGCCTTCACGGCCGTTGAGAACCAGATGTTCTCAACCATCGCAGATCGACGGTTTGCGGTGCGACAGATGTTAAAAGGGGTTGAGGCGGATCTTGAGTCGCTGGCGGTGTCTTCGGCCACGGCCAATGCCTTGGTTGACTTCGATGAGTCTTGGGGAGCGTTGGGGGGAGCCGCGCAATCCGAGCTGAAGAAGGCCTATATTGACAGCAACCCAAACGCGGTTGGCTCAAAGCATCTGTTGGATCGGGCGCGTGGGGATGCCGCCTATCACACAGATCATGCGCTGTACCACCCGGGCCTGCGCACCTTGATCGAGACGAAGGGCTATTATGACGCCTTCCTGATCACCCCGGCAGGCGACATCGTCTATTCGGTGTTTAAAGAAGTAGACTATGCCACCAACCTGGCGTCCGGAGCTTATAAGGACAGTGGCCTGGCACGCGTGTATAAATCCGCGCTGAATGGCGCGGATCGGAGCATGCATTTTGACGACATGACACCCTATGCGCCAAGCAACGGTGCTGCGGCGGCCTTCATCGCCTCGCCGGTGCGTGGCGCAGACAATGCGCTTCTGGGGGTTGTTGCGTTGCAAATCCCGGTCGAAATGATGGGCGAAATTGCCAACAGCAGCCTTGGGCTGGGCGAAACCACACAGATTTTCATTGTGGGCGAAGATGGGCTTGCGCGCACGTCGTCGCGCTTTGAAGGCGACTTTCAGGTGCTCGATCAACTGCCCATGACCCACCACATCGAAGAGGCGCTTGCCGGGCACAGCGTGTATGAGGTGGATGAAGGTTTGAACGGTCAGCAGGTGGTGACCTATGCCAAGCCGCTTGAGCTGGACTACGCCAACTGGGCCATTGTGGCTGAGCAGGATGTCAGTGAAACCATGGGCCCTGTGTGGGCGCAGGGGCAAATTTTGATCGCGGTAAGCGTTCTGTTGACCGCCGTTCTGTCTGTCTTTGGCTGGATGTTTGCCCGCACCATCACCCGTCCGCTGAGCGAAATCTGTGGCGACATGGAGCAAATCTCCGGTGGTGATTTTGACACAGATGTGGCCACCGCAGAGCGCGGTGATGAGATCGGGGACCTGGGCAAAACCCTTGTGGCGATGCGCGGCGATCTGAAAAAAGCCAAAGACGCCGAAGAGCAGCGCGCGATTGCGGCTCGGGAGCAAGAGGTTGTTGTCGAGAAGCTGAGCGCCGGTCTGGGGCAGTTGTCGCAGGGCGACTTTGCCCGGACCATCGACGAGCCGTTTGATGAGGCCCACGATGCGCTGCGTCTGGACTTCAACAAGACTGTGCATCAGCTCAACACCACCGTGTCACAAGTGGTGGAGTCGGCGGACAGCATCAAGAGCGGTGCTGCCGAGATCAGCCAGTCGTCGCTGGATCTGTCGCAACGGACCGAGAACCAGGCGGCAACGCTGGAAGAGACTGCCGCGGCGTTGAAAGAGATGACCAACAACGTGCAGTCCGCCGCCGAAGGCACCCGCAATGTGGAGAACGTTGTGGCTGAGGCCCGCACTGAGGCGGAAGTCAGTGGCGAGGTTGTGCGCGATGCGGTGAAAGCGATGACCGAGATCGAAGAAGGCTCGCGCCATATCTCCCAGATCATCGGTGTGATCGACGACATCGCCTTCCAGACCAACCTCTTGGCGCTGAACGCGGGTGTCGAAGCCGCGCGTGCCGGTGACGCGGGCCGTGGCTTTGCGGTGGTGGCCTCAGAGGTGCGCGCCCTGGCGCTGAAGTCCTCCGATGCTGCCAGCGAGATCAAGGGGTTGATCAGCGACAGTGCACAGCAGGTCGAAAGCGGCGTGGACTTGGTTGGCAAAGCAGGTGACGCGTTGACCAACATCACCGAGCGGGTCAACAACATCTCTACGCTGATGTCCGAAATTGCCCGCAGCGCGACGGATCAGTCTGCAGGTTTGGCAGAAATCAATGCCAGCGTTGTGCAGTTGGATCAGGTGACCCAGGCCAACGCCGCGATGGTGGAAGAGTCCACGGCGGCGGGGCAGATGCTGGCCAAGGATGCGTCTGAACTGATGGCGATGGTCTCAAGCTTCAAGACCGATGCGTCGGCGGTTGCCGAGGCGCCGGTGGCAGCGCCTGCACCGGTTGCACCACCTGCACCTAGACCGGCTCCGAAAGCGGCGGCCGCGGCGCCTGAGCCAGCGCCCGCACCCAAGAAGAAAGCGGCACCGATGGCTGTCGACGGAAATGCAGCGGTGGATATGGAGCTGTGGCAGGACTTTTGATGTCCCGGCTTCGGGCGCTCGCTTGTTGGCATGCGGGCGATGCGCCGAAACCTCTGCACCAGGTGTCGCCGGACGGATTTTCCGCCGGCGGCATCCTATTTGGACCGTGGAGCGCAAAAATGCGCGAAAAACTGACGCAACGGCAGGAATGTGATCAAAAACCAATTGCCAGCCGCGTGCTTTCGTCTATCCACAGCGCAACGAACAAATCATTGGCAGGCACATGGTAATCCACTCCGTTCCGCAACCTGATCAGCCTGTCGAGCGCTCCGCGCGTGAATGGGTCAAAGTCCTCGCGCAGTACCGTGAGCCCAACGAGGCGCGCAGCGTTTTGGAGTTGTTGGTAACGGTGGTGCCTTTTGTGGCGCTTTGGGCGCTGGCGTGGTGGAGCATGTCGGTGAGCCTGTGGCTGACCCTTGGCATTTCGGTTCTGAACGCGCTGTTTCTGGTGCGCCTGTTCACCATTCAGCACGACTGCGGCCATGGCGCCTTTTTCAAAAGCCGTGAAGTGAGTGATTGGCTTGGTCGGGTGCTTGGCGTGGTCACCCTGACGCCCTATGACGTCTGGCGGCGCACCCATTCCATCCACCACAGCGCGGCGGGCAATCTCGATAAGCGTGGCATCGGCGATGTCTACACCATGACCGTGGCAGAATATCAAGCCGCCCATCCTCTGCGCCGTTTGCAGTACCGCATGGTGCGCCATCCGCTGACCATGTTTGGTCTGGGGCCTTTTTATCTGTTCTTTGTGCAGAACCGCGTGCCTTTGGGCTTGATGGACAGCCGTAAATACTGGCTCAGCGCGATGGCAACCAACCTTGTGCTGGTCGCAGTGCTTGCAGGCATCTATTTTTTCGGCGGTCTGGCACCGTTGCTATTGATCTTCCTGCCAACCACTTTGATTGCTGCAACGGCGGGTGTCTGGCTGTTCTATGTGCAGCACCAGTTTGAGAACACACAGTACGACCAGCACGAAGAGTGGGATCTGCACGAGGCGGCTTTGAAGGGCAGCTCTTACTACCGGTTGCCTGCGGTGCTGCAGTGGTTCAGCGCCAATATCGGCATCCACCACGTACACCACCTTTATAGCCGCATCCCGTTCTATCGCTTGCCTGAAGTGCTCAAGGACTATGGCGAGCTGGCGGAAAACAACCAGATGAATATTCGTGAAAGCCTGGCCTGTGCCCGCTTGCATCTTTGGGATGAAAGTACGCGGCAGCTACTCTCCTTCAAGGATGCAAAACTCCGTTACGGATGATATAGATGCTGTGATCCGACAGGGGGCGTAAAGACCCCGGTTGGCGAGCGGTTTCTATGAGGGCTTCGAAATGAGAATTTTCGCAACCTGTATTCTGACGCTTTTGCCGTCTTTGGCTTTGGCGCAGGATATTTCCATTCGAATGGCGGAGATTCCCGCCGGGAGTTGGCTTGTGATGAATGAGGCGGGCCGTGACACCTCACATGTTTTCCGCGGAAAGAAGGGCCGTTACTACGTTTACGAAATGGTGCCGGGCACCAACCCAAACGGAGAGGTGGTGTTTACCGATCTGCGGGATGCCTCTGGCAACAACGTCAAGCGTACCTTTGCCAACGGCAACGTGGTCACTTACAAGCCGCACAACTGCCAGCGCGTTGTCGGTCAATGCAGCTTTACCGAAAGCGGGCGTAAGGGTGATGGCAGTAAGTACTCCACAAAAATGGTGCGCGTGAACACGCCAAAAGGCAAAGGATTTACCTTCAAGCAGGTGGCTATTGCGGCGGATGGTACGCAGGTCCCCGTTCGTTCGGGGCAAGTCAAAGAGTTGGACAAGATGGGAGTGCTGGTGCGGGCCAAGATGACCACCCACTCAGACAACAAGACTCGCAGCTACAAAAAGCGCAAAGCGTCCTGGGATTGATTTGGCTTGGACGAGAGGCAGACGCTTAGGGTTCTACGGTGACGCTGAAGCCAAACTCCACCGCTTCACCGGCGGGCAGTGCCAGGCTGTTGGGCCGTTGAGAAATCTGTGGCCCATCCCCAACCAGAGACGCGGTGCCGTGCCATGGCTCGACACACAGGAATGGCGCGTCGACCGGTTTCCAGAGTGCCAGATCAGGCAGGTTGTGGAAGGTGAAAGCCAACCCCGGGCCGTTCTTTGGGCCGTAGCGCAACGCCTCGGTGCCATTTGGAAATACCAGCGCGCCGTCTTTGAATAGGTCTTCTTCAATCTCCAGCACCCCATTTGTAAACGGGCCTTCCACGCACGTGGGTTCCAAAAGCCCGTCTGGATGCAACGGTTGCCGGGCGGGATTGTTGGTTGTCTTCAGTTGGACGATATGCCGCTGTTTCTCCGCACCGGGCAGTGGCCAGTTGAAAGCCGGGTGGAAGCCAAAGCCAAAGGGTATTGCGGTGTCGGAGTGGTTCTCAACCCGAGCGGTGACGGTCAGGGTTGCGTCCGCCAAGGCGTGGGTGAGGTGCAGCGCGAAGTCGAAGGGGTACTGCGCGCGCGTTTCTTGGTCGGCACGCAAGACGTGGCGGCACTGCGTTGGGCTGTACTCATCCAACGTAAAGGTGCGTCGCCGTGCAATGCCATGCTGCGCCATTTCCGCGTGATGATCTCCAACGGCAATCCTGTCGTCCACGGCGCGCCCAACGATGGGGAAGAGCACTGGCGCGCGGCCGGACCAAAAGGCCGGATCACCGTGCCACAACAGATCCACACCGGCCTGTGTGCGCAGATATTGCATTTCAGCGCCAAGCTCCGCGACAGACAGGCTGAGGTGATCGTTGGAAAGAATGCAGTCAGATGTCATGTCAAAGCCTTTGTGACGCGTGCCCCGGTGGAATTCGGCCACACTCTAGCGTGCGGTGTGGGGAAGGGAACCGCCATCTTTGATGGCTGCGGATTTCTGTGCTTGCAAAGTGGCTGTGTGGGCGGTAAACGGACCCTGCCCATTCCAAAACGGAGTCGCTTGTCGATTCTTTCTTGGAGTGGCCTGTCCAAGACGAAGGGTTCGGATCTCGATCTGAATAATTCCTTTCTGAGATGGGGTAAGAGACAAGAATTCTTAGAAGGCCCCATGGGGCCGTCTGGCGATCTTGGTTCCCAACCCAAAGTATGGACCTAAACGCGTGCCGCATCTGTGGTGCGCAAAACTGAGCCGGGGCGTAAGTCCCATATTTGGAGTAAAACTGTGGATAGAGCACAAAAAGAGAAGTTGGTCGAAGAGCTCGGCCAGATCTTTGAAAGCTCTGGCGTTGTAGTGGTTGCCCACTACGCGGGTCTCACGGTTGCTGACATGCAGGACCTTCGCGCACGTGCCCGTGCCGCGGGTGGTGCTGTTCGTGTCGCCAAGAACAGGCTCGCCAAGATCGCCCTGGACGGCAAACCATGCGAAAGCATCGGCGGCCTTCTGTCGGGTATGACCGTTCTGACCTATTCCGAGGACCCTGTGGCAGCAGCCAAAGTGGCCGAGGACTTCGCCAAAGATCACAAGAAATTTGAGATCCTTGGTGGTGCAATGGGCGAGAACGCTCTGGACCGTGCTGGTGTTACAGCAGTGTCGAAAATGCCTTCGCGCGACGAGCTTATCGCTCAGATCGCAAGCATGCTCGGCGCACCTGCTTCCAACATCGCCGGTGCCATTGGCGCACCTGCTTCGAACATCGCATCCATCCTGTCTACCATCGAGGAAAAGGCAGAGGCTGCGTAAGCAACTTTTTGAGCCGCGTAGGGTGAATGCCCAACGTTGGAACACATACCTAAGAACGGAAAGAGTCTAAAATGGCTGATCTGAAAGCACTCGCAGAAAGCATCGTGGGTCTGACCCTGCTGGAAGCACAAGAACTGAAAACCATCCTCAAAGACGAGTATGGCATCGAGCCAGCCGCTGGCGGCGCAGTTGTAATGGCAGCAGGCGGCGACGCCGGCGGTGCAGCTGAAGAAGAAAAGACTGAATTTGACGTAATCCTGAAATCTGCAGGCGCGTCCAAAATCAACGTCATCAAAGAAGTCCGCGGCATCACCGGCCTGGGCCTGAAAGAAGCTAAAGAGCTGGTTGAAGCCGGCGGCAAAGCTGTCAAAGAAGGCGTTTCCAAGGACGAAGCGGAAGAGATCAAAGGCAAGCTGGAAGCAGCTGGCGCTGAGGTCGAAGTTAAGTAATTCGGTTTTTCACCGAGTTATTGCAGGCGTCCCTCCGGGGGCGCCTGTTTTTGTTTGGGGGGGCTACTTACAAAGTGGCAACTCCAGCGGCGGCTGCTTTGGCAGTGAGGCGCGCCATTCGTTGATGATCGGCTGCAGGGTCTGCTTGGGCCAGAACTTTGGGATGCCGATCGTTTTCAGGCAAGCGGCGTGCCAGTAGAGGCCGGATTGCTGCGGGGATTTCCCGCGTTGGATGGCTTTGGCCACGGCGTTGATGTCCTTGGACGACGGGTAGATGTAGAGCGTAGTTGGCTTGCCGTCGGCAATCTTGAGGATTTGCTCGGTGGCGGGTTTGGACCAGGTGGTGCAGCCGTTGCTGCGCCCGGAGGTGTAGTCCACCAGTTTGCCAAATGGCACAAAGCCGTCCGCATCCGCGTGGGTGCTTTGCGGGCGTTCCATCCGGCATTGCCAGCGCAGGAACATGGCACGGTGGCCACCGATGGCGCGCTCGCGGGCGTTGCTGGTTTCGCCTTCCCCGTCAAACAACAGGAAGGTGCGCAGGAACGGTTTGGCGCCTGTGCTGCTTTGATAATAGCCCTTGAACGATGTGCGCGACTCCGCGGTGACATAGGCGCCACCTGCGGTGAGTTTGGAGCCTTCGGCGTTGCTGAAGTTGCGGGCGCAATGGCGGCCATTGGCAAAATTGGCTTTGGCCAGTTTGCGGCCGTTGCCGTAGCCCGAGGACACCGCTTTGAAGGTCTTTGCGTTTTCGCAGATCACATAGAAGCGGGGCAGGGCGCTGCCGTCATCGGCTGTGCTGGGGCGGGTGGCGTCCATGGCGAAGTAGCAGGGGTTTTTGACCGTGCCGCTGCGGCGTTTCTCTAGGTAAAGCGCGCGGGCGCGGTCGAGCACGATGGGCGCAATTTGGCCCGTGCCGGTGCCTACATGTTTTTGCAGCCATTTGGGAATGTCTTGGGAGGCTTTGGACGCCAGAGATGGCGCGGCGAGGCCCGAGCAGATCAGGGCGGCGAGGCCCATGGCGCGAAGGGAAGAGGTCAAAAACAAAAGGCAAGCTCCCACATATGGCGAACAAAACGAACTGGGGTCAGCCTGCCCGAAAAAGGGGGGGCGGGTCTAGGGACCATCGAGGTTTGGCGTTGGGGCGTCCCTGAAAGGACGCCCGTTCTGTTTAGGCGATGATCGGCGCTTGGGTGTTGGTGTCTTCCACGCGAATGCGGGCCAGCTTTTTGAAGCTTTCGGCGTGCTCTTGGCGTTCCTGCATCGGCAGCACATCGTCAAGCCGGGCGAAATCACCGGCGCAGCGGTCTTCGGCCATTTGCATAATTGCGTCAGGTCCGCCGTTGCCGCGGTTGGCCAGGGTCACAGCGTTGGCCATGGGCCGCACCTGATCCTCATAGGTCTTGGCGGCGGCGTGGCCGGTGCCCTGTGCCTTGATGGCTGCGCCAAGCAGGCGGGCGTCGATGATCGCCTGGCTCGCGCCGCTGGAGCCCACGGGGTAGGTGGCATGCGCCGCGTCGCCAATCAGCGTGACCGCGCCGTCGGTCCAGCTGTCCACCGGTTCGCGGTCCACCATTGGGTATTCATACACCTCGTTGGCGTTGGCGATCAGTCCGGGAATGTCGATCCAGCCAAAGTCCCACTCGGCAAAATCATCGGCAAAGCGGGAGGCGTCCACTTTGCGGTTCCAGTCGCTCTTCTCGATGTGGTCGTTGGGGTCCACCTTGGCTTCGGCAATCCAGTTGATCAGCGTCGCGCCGGTTTCCGGATCGGGGGCGGAAATCGGGTAGGTCACAAAGCGCTGCGTGTCGTGGCCTGCGAGGATCATCGATGTGCCGCTCAGAAAAGCTGGCGCGGTGGTGGTGCCGCGCCACATGATGGCCCCACCCCAGACAGGCGCGCCTTCGTCCGGATACATCTGGGCGCGGATGGCGGAATGCACCCCGTCTGCCGCGACCAGCATTTTGCCCGCCATGGATTTGATGGTTTCGCCTTCCTGATAGATGACCGCCACCCCTTTGTCGGTGTTGGTGTATTGGGTCACGCGGCAGCCAAAAGTGATGCTGTCCGCGCCACAGCGGTCCAGCAGGGCCTTCAGCAGACCCATCTGCAATTCGCCGCGATGCACCGAGTATTGCGGCCAGTTGTATCCCGCATGGCGCCCGCGCGGTTCGGTCCAGATCTCGACGCCGGTTTTGGTGTAAAACCCGTAGTCGCGTGTCTTCACGCCGACCTGGTCCAGCATGTCCTCCAGGCCCAAGGCAAACAGCTCCCGCACACAGGGCGGCTGCAGATTGATACCCACGCCCAGCGGCTTTGGGTCTGTCACGCTTTCAAGGATGTGAAAAGGAACGCCAATCTCATGCAGGGTGAGGCCCATGGTCAGTCCGGCGATACCCCCGCCAGCAATGATAACAGTCATCTTAAATGTCAGTCTCTTGTTGTTCGTTGTTTTGTCGTGGAGTATTGTGAAAATTCCTCGGCGGCGCAAATGGAACTGTGCCCGACCAAGGCGATGGTCCCAGAACGGGGCGCTGGCTGATTTGGCGAATGTCAAGCCCTAAGGGGTTGCAAAGACACGCTTGATTCAATATTCGGTAATCTCTTGCGGTTTCGAGCGATTCGGGGCCGCTTTTGTCCTTTGCGGATTTATTGGATAAGGCGGCGCTGATCTGGGGCACTCTCCCCACACTTTCAAAAGACGACACAAACAAGACAAGGCCTTGAAATACAGGTGAAAACCCCGGCTTGGTAAGTCTCTTGGGTTCTGCGACGCACGCAGCAAGAGGTTTTCCAAGGCAGGATTTTGATCGAGTGACCCCGGTGGGACGGGGTCGAGAATGGATCTGATCCACGCCGTCACTGACGCGACGTGCCGGGGCCCGACGGTATGTTGTTGATGATGAATCGAAAGGTGACATTGACCATGGCTCAAAGCTTCCTTGGCCAGAAACGTCTACGTAAATACTACGGTAAAATCCGTGAAGTTCTGGAGATGCCGAACCTGATTGAGGTTCAGAAATCTTCTTATGATCTGTTCCTGAAATCCGGTGATGCGCCACAGCCAACTGACGGCGAAGGCATCAAAGGTGTGTTCCAGTCGGTATTCCCGATCAAGGACTTCAACGAAACTTCCGTTCTGGAATTCGTCAACTACGAGCTGGAAAAGCCGAAGTATGACGTTGAGGAATGTCAGCAGCGTGACATGACCTACAGCGCGCCTCTGAAGGTGACCCTGCGTCTGATCGTGTTTGATGTGGACGAAGACACTGGCGCCAAGTCGGTTAAAGACATCAAAGAGCAAGACGTCTTCATGGGCGACATGCCTCTGATGACCCAGAACGGCACCTTTGTGGTGAACGGTACCGAGCGCGTGATCGTGTCTCAGATGCACCGCTCCCCTGGTGTGTTCTTTGACCACGACAAAGGCAAAACCCACTCTTCGGGCAAACTGCTGTTCGCCTGCCGCATCATCCCATACCGCGGCTCCTGGCTGGACTTCGAGTTTGATGCCAAAGACATCGTTTACGCCCGCATCGACCGTCGTCGTAAGCTGCCTGTGACCACCCTGCTGTATGCGCTGGGTCTGGACCAGGAAGGCATCATGAATGCCTACTACGACACCGTGAACTTCAAGCTGGACAAGAGCAAAGGTTGGGTCACCAAGTTCTTCCCAGAGCGCGTACGCGGCACCCGTCCAACGCAGGATCTGATCGACGCCGCCACCGGCGAAGTCATTGCCGAAGCTGGCAAAAAGGTCACCCCGCGCGCGGTTAAAAAGATCATCGACGAAGGCAAGATCACCGATCTGCTGGTGCCGTTTGAGCACATCGTTGGCAAATTTGTGGCCGAAGACCTCATCAACGAGGAAACCGGTGCGATCTACGTGGAAGCCGGCGACGAGCTGACACTGGAATACGACAAAGACGGCGACCTGATCGGCGGTACCGTGAAAGACCTGATCGACGCAGGCTTCACCGACATTCCGGTTCTGGACATCGACAACGTCAACGTTGGTCCATACATGCGCAACACCATGGCGGTGGACAAGAACATGAGCCGCGAGACCGCGCTTATGGACATCTACCGTGTGATGCGTCCGGGTGAGCCACCCACCGTTGAAGCAGCCTCCGCGCTGTTTGACACCCTGTTCTTTGACTCCGAGCGTTATGACCTCTCCGCGGTGGGCCGCGTGAAGATGAACATGCGTCTGGCTCTGGATGCTCCGGACACGCTGCGTACCCTGCGCAAAGAAGACATCGTGGCCTGCATCAAGGCGCTGGTGGAACTGCGTGACGGCAAAGGCGACATCGACGACATCGACCACCTCGGCAACCGTCGTGTGCGCTCCGTTGGTGAACTGATGGAGAACCAGTACCGCGTGGGCCTGCTGCGTATGGAGCGTGCGATCAAAGAGCGTATGAGCTCTGTTGAGATCGACACTGTCATGCCGCAGGATCTGATCAACGCGAAGCCAGCCGCAGCGGCGGTACGTGAATTCTTCGGCTCCTCGCAGCTGTCGCAGTTCATGGACCAAACCAACCCGCTGTCTGAAGTGACGCACAAGCGTCGTCTCTCCGCGTTGGGCCCAGGCGGTCTGACCCGTGAGCGTGCAGGCTTTGAGGTGCGCGACGTGCACGCGACCCACTACGGTCGTATGTGTCCGATTGAAACGCCGGAAGGTCCAAACATTGGTCTGATCAACTCGCTGGCGACTTTTGCCCGCGTGAACAAATACGGCTTCATCGAAACACCGTACCGCAAGGTTGAGAACGGCGTGGTCACCGACGAAGTGAACTACATGTCCGCAACCGAAGAGCAGCGTCACACTGTGGCGCAGGCCAACGCGTCTCTGGACGAAAACGGCAAGTTCACCAATGAGTTCGTGAACACCCGTCAGTCCGGCGAATACACGCTGGCCGCCTCTGAAAACGTGGACCTGATCGACGTGAGCCCGAAACAGCTGGTGTCTGTTGCGGCCTCTCTGATCCCATTCCTTGAAAACGACGATGCTAACCGCGCTCTGATGGGCTCGAACATGCAACGTCAGGCGGTGCCACTGCTGCGTGCGGAAGCACCTCTGGTGGGTACTGGTATCGAGGAAAAAGTGGCGATCGACTCCGGCGCGGCCATTCAGGCGAAGCGCGCAGGTATCATCGACCAAGTGGATGCACAGCGTATCGTGATCCGCGCCACCTCCGATCTGGAGCTGGGCGACGCGGGCGTGGACATCTACCGTCTGCGTAAGTTCCAGCGTTCCAACCAGAACACCTGCATCAACCAGCGTCCGCTGGTGAAAGTGGGTGACACGGTTGCCAAGGGCGAAGTGATTGCCGACGGTCCATCCACCGATATCGGTGAACTGGCTCTGGGTAAAAACGTGGTTGTCGCGTTTATGCCTTGGAACGGTTACAACTATGAAGACTCCATCCTGATCTCCGAGCGCATCGCGCGTGACGACGTGTTTACTTCGGTTCACATCGAAGAATTCGAAGTTGCCGCACGTGACACCAAGCTGGGTCCAGAGGAAATCACCCGCGACATTCCAAACGTCGGTGAAGAAGCGCTGCGCAACCTCGACGAGGCCGGCATCGTGTACATCGGTGCGGACGTGGAGCCGGGCGACATTCTGGTTGGTAAGATCACACCAAAGGGCGAAAGCCCAATGACGCCGGAAGAAAAGCTTCTGCGCGCCATCTTTGGTGAGAAAGCGTCTGACGTGCGCGATACCTCGCTGCGCGTGAAGCCGGGTGACTT
This sequence comes from Shimia sp. MIT1388, assembly GCF_047124445.1. GTDB lineage: Bacteria > Pseudomonadota > Alphaproteobacteria > Rhodobacterales > Rhodobacteraceae > Shimia. The sequence continues at coordinate 4,052,310 of NZ_CP138921.1, forward strand.
CGGTACCGTTGTGGAAGTACGGGTCTTTAACCGCCACGGTGTGGAAAAAGACGAACGTGCGCTGCAGATCGAGCGTGAAGAGATCGAACGTCTGGCACGGGACCGTGACGACGAACTGGCGATCCTGGACCGCAACATCTACGCCCGTCTGAAAGACATGATCCTCGGCAAAGTGGCTGTAAAAGGTCCAAAAGGCGTGAAAGCAAACTCGGAAATCTCCGAGGAACTGCTGAACTCCCTGAGCCGTGGTCAGTGGTGGCAGCTGGCTCTGGAAGACGAGAAAGACGCCCAGATCGTTGAGGCTCTGAACGAGCAGTACGAGATCCAGAAACGGGCTCTTGAGCACCGCTTTGAGGACAAGGTCGAAAAAGTCCGTCGTGGCGATGACCTGCCACCAGGCGTGATGAAGATGGTCAAAGTCTTCATCGCTGTGAAGCGTAAGCTTCAGCCGGGCGATAAGATGGCCGGTCGTCACGGGAACAAAGGTGTTATTTCCAAGGTTGTGCCTATGGAAGACATGCCGTTCCTCGCAGACGGTACGCCGGTTGACTTCTGTCTGAACCCACTGGGCGTGCCTTCGCGTATGAACGTTGGTCAGATCCTTGAAACCCACATGGGTTGGGCCGCTCGCGGTCTGGGTGTGAACGTGGATGAAGCGCTGCAGGAATACCGTCGCTCCGGCGATCTGACCCCTGTGCGTGAAGCGATGCGTTTGGCTTATGGCGACGAGGTCTACGAAGAAGGCATCACCGGCATGGACGAAGGTCAGCTTCTGGAAGCGGCAGGCAACGTCACCAACGGTGTGCCAATCGCGACCCCAGTGTTTGACGGCGCGAAAGAAAGCGACGTGAATAACGCGCTGGTGCGGGCTGGCTTCTCTGAATCCGGTCAGTCGCAGCTGTTTGATGGCCGCACAGGTGAGCAGTTTGCCCGCCCTGTGACCGTGGGCATCAAGTACCTGCTGAAACTGCACCACCTGGTGGACGACAAAATCCACGCGCGTTCCACTGGTCCGTACTCCTTGGTCACACAGCAGCCGCTGGGTGGTAAGGCACAGTTCGGTGGTCAGCGCTTTGGTGAGATGGAAGTCTGGGCTCTGGAAGCTTACGGCGCCGCCTACACCCTGCAGGAAATGCTGACTGTGAAGTCGGATGACGTGGCAGGCCGGACCAAGGTCTATGAAAGCATCGTCAAGGGCGAGGACAACTTCGAAGCGGGCGTCCCAGAATCGTTCAACGTTCTGGTGAAAGAAGTCCGTGGCCTCGGCCTGAATATGGAACTCCTGGATACGGAGGAAGGTGAGTGAGGGCGTTAGCCCTCATCCCATCCACTCTCCTCCCAACCAAATTTGAGGTATCAAAATGAACCAGGAACTGACGAACAACCCGTTTAACCCGCTCGCCCCACAAAAGGCGTTTGACGAGATCAAAGTCTCGCTCGCGTCGCCAGAGCGGATCCTGTCGTGGTCCTACGGTGAGATCAAAAAGCCGGAAACCATCAACTACCGTACGTTCAAGCCAGAGCGTGACGGTCTGTTCTGTGCGCGTATCTTTGGCCCAATCAAAGACTACGAATGTCTCTGCGGCAAATATAAGCGCATGAAGTATCGCGGCGTTGTCTGCGAAAAATGTGGTGTTGAAGTTACCCTTCAAAAAGTGCGCCGTGAGCGCATGGGCCACATCGAGCTGGCCGCGCCAGTGGCACACATCTGGTTCCTGAAATCGCTGCCATCCCGCATCGGCCTGATGCTGGACATGACTCTGCGTGATCTGGAACGCGTGCTGTACTTTGAAAACTACGTTGTTATCGAGCCGGGTCTGACCGACCTGACCTACGGCCAGATGATGACCGAAGAAGAGTACATGGATGCGCAGGACGCATACGGCATGGACGCCTTCACCGCCAACATCGGTGCTGAAGCGATCCGTGAGATGCTGTCCCAGATCGATCTGGAATCTGAAGCCGAGCAGCTGCGCGCCGATCTGGCCGAAGCGACCGGTGAACTGAAACCAAAGAAGATCATCAAGCGCCTGAAAGTGGTTGAAAGCTTCATCGAGTCCGGCAACCGTCCGGAATGGATGATCCTGACCGTGATCCCAGTGATCCCACCAGAGCTGCGCCCGCTGGTGCCGCTAGATGGTGGCCGCTTTGCGACGTCCGACCTCAACGACCTCTACCGTCGTGTGATCAACCGGAACAACCGTCTGAAGCGTTTGATCGAACTGCGTGCGCCTGACATCATCGTGCGTAACGAAAAGCGGATGCTGCAGGAATCTGTGGATGCGCTGTTTGACAACGGCCGTCGCGGCCGTGTGATCACCGGCGCCAACAAGCGTCCGCTGAAATCGCTGTCTGACATGCTGAAAGGTAAGCAGGGTCGTTTCCGTCAGAACCTTTTGGGTAAACGCGTCGACTTCTCTGGTCGTTCGGTGATTGTGACCGGTCCGGAACTGAAACTGCATCAGTGTGGTCTTCCCAAGAAGATGGCGCTCGAACTGTTCAAGCCGTTCATCTACTCGCGTCTGGAAGCCAAAGGTCTGTCCTCCACTGTGAAGCAGGCCAAGAAGCTGGTGGAAAAAGAGCGTCCCGAAGTTTGGGATATCCTGGACGAAGTGATCCGCGAACACCCGGTGATGCTGAACCGTGCGCCAACCCTGCACCGTTTGGGCATTCAGGCGTTTGAGCCGGTACTGATCGAAGGTAAGGCCATCCAGCTGCACCCGCTTGTATGTTCTGCGTTTAACGCCGACTTCGACGGCGACCAGATGGCGGTACACGTTCCTCTGAGCCTTGAGGCCCAGCTGGAAGCGCGTGTTCTGATGATGTCCACCAACAACGTTCTGTCGCCTGCCAACGGTGCACCAATCATCGTTCCGTCTCAGGATATGATCTTGGGTCTGTACTACACCTCCATCATGCGTGAAGGCATGAAGGGTGAAGGCATGGTCTTCTCCTCCATCGAGGAAGTTCAGTACGCGCTGGACGCTGGCGAAGTGCACCTGCACGCCAAAATCCATGCCCGTATCCCACAGATCGACGAGAACGGTCTGGAAGTTGTGGAACGTGTGGAAACCACCCCTGGTCGTGTGCGCCTCGGCGCGCTTCTGCCGCAGAACAACAAGGCGCCATTTGCCTTGGTGAACAAGCTGCTGCGGAAGAAAGACGTTCAGAACGTGATTGACACCGTCTACCGCTACTGTGGTCAGAAAGAGTCCGTGATCTTCTGTGACCAGATCATGACCATGGGCTTCCGCGAAGCGTTCAAGGCTGGCATCTCGTTTGGTAAAGACGACATGGTGATCCCGGACAACAAGTGGACCATCGTCGACGACACTCGCGATCAGGTGAAAGACTTTGAACAGCAGTACATGGACGGCCTGATCACTCAGGGCGAAAAGTACAACAAAGTTGTGGATGCCTGGTCCAAGTGTAACGACAAAGTCACCGACGCGATGATGGGCACCATCTCCGCGGCGCAGACAGACGAGAATGGCGCTGAAGCGGAGCCAAACTCGGTTTACATGATGGCCCACTCCGGTGCGCGTGGCTCGGTCACACAGATGAAACAGCTGGGCGGTATGCGCGGCCTGATGGCCAAGCCAAACGGCGACATCATCGAGACCCCGATTATCTCGAACTTTAAAGAGGGTCTGACCGTTCTGGAGTACTTCAACTCCACCCACGGTGCCCGTAAGGGTCTGTCTGATACCGCGCTGAAAACAGCGAACTCCGGTTACCTGACACGTCGTCTGGTGGATGTGGCGCAGGACTGCATCGTACGCATGCACGACTGTGGCACTGACAACGCCATCAACGCCGAAGCCGCTGTCAACGACGGTGAAGTTGTGGCCTCTCTGGCAGAGCGTATCCTGGGCCGTGTTGCGGCTGAGGACATCATGAAGCCAGGCACTGATGAGGTACTGGTTGCACACGGTCAGCTGATCGACGAACGCATGGCGGACTCGATTGACGAAGCTGGTGTGGCCAACGCCCGTATCCGTAGCCCGCTGACCTGTGAGGCTGAGGAAGGCGTCTGTGCCATGTGCTACGGTCGTGACCTTGCACGCGGTACTCTGGTAAACACCGGCGAAGCCGTCGGTATCATCGCGGCGCAGTCGATTGGTGAACCTGGTACACAGCTGACGATGCGGACCTTCCACATCGGTGGTGTTGCACAAGGTGGTCAACAGTCGTTCCTGGAAGCAAGCCAGGAAGGCAAGATCGTCTTCGAAAACGCCAACACTCTGGAGAACGCCAACGGCGAGATCCTGGTGATGGGCCGCAACATGAAGCTGATCATTCAGGGCGAAGACGGCGACGAGCGTGCCAGCCACAAGGTTGGTTATGGTTCCAAGCTGTTTGTCAAAGACGGCCAGGCGGTCAGCTTTGGCGACAAGCTGTTTGAATGGGATCCGTACACCCTGCCAATCCTGGCGGAGAAAGACGGTAAGGCGAAGTTTGTTGATCTGACCGTGGGTATCTCCCTGCGTGACGAGACCGATGACGCAACCGGCATGACACAGAAGATCGTGTCTGACTGGCGTGCGGCACCAAAAGGCAACGAGCTGAAGCCTGAAGTGATCCTGGTGGATGCCGATGGCGAGCCTGTGCGCAACGATGCGGGCAACCCGGTTCACTACCCAATGTCTGTGGATGCGATCCTGTCGGTTGAAGATCAGCAGGACGTGAAAGCTGGTGACGTTATCGCGCGTATCCCGCGTGAAGGTGCAAAAACCAAAGACATTACCGGTGGTCTGCCACGTGTGGCCGAACTGTTCGAAGCGCGTCGCCCAAAAGATCACGCGATCATCGCCGAAATCGATGGTTACGTGCGCTTTGGCCGCGACTACAAGAACAAGCGTCGCATCGCGATCGAGCCGTCTGATGAGAGCCTGGAGACCGTGGAATACATGGTGCCAAAGGGCAAACACATCCCTGTGCAGGAAGGCGACTTCGTGCAGAAGGGTGACTACATCATGGACGGTAACCCGGCACCGCACGACATCCTCTCCATCATGGGTGTTGAAGCGCTGGCGGACTACATGATCGACGAAGTGCAGGACGTGTATCGACTGCAAGGTGTGAAGATCAACGACAAGCACATCGAAGTGATCGTACGTCAGATGTTGCAGAAGTGGGAAATCCAGGACTCTGGTGAAACCACCCTGCTCAAAGGCGAACACGTCGAGAAGGTTGAGTTTGACGCCGCCAACGAGAAGGCGCTGGCCGAAGGTCGCCGCCCTGCTCAAGGTGAGCCGATCTTGCTTGGTATCACCAAAGCGTCGCTTCAGACCCGGTCCTTCATCTCCGCGGCCTCGTTCCAGGAGACCACCCGCGTTCTTACCGAAGCCTCCGTGCAGGGTAAGAAAGACAAGCTGGTTGGCCTCAAAGAGAACGTCATCGTGGGCCGCTTGATCCCAGCCGGTACCGGTGGTGCGACACAGAAAGTACGTCGCATCGCGTCCGAGCGGGACAACGTGGTTGTGGAAGCGCGTCGTGAGGAGGCGGAAGCCGCCGCACGTCTGGCAGCCCCGGTTGAAGATGTGACTGCCGATGATGTGTTTGACAGCGGTCTGGTGGAAACACCGGAAAGCCGCGAGTTCGACTAAACCTTCGACCTAACGCAATTTGAAAGGGCCCTCGGCAATACGCCGGGGGCCCTTTTCCTTTGGGCGTAGATATTGGCAGATTGAAACGTTCGGGTATTGGCAAAGCACGCGGCCAGTCCTAGGGTCGCGCGGTTGCATTTTGGGAGGGGCGACACATGGCGGCGATGTCAGACAACACCAAGGGCGCACTCCTGATGATGCTCTCTATGGCGGCGTTTACATTCAACGACACTTTGGTGAAGTCGCTGGGTACAGATGTGCCGCTGTTTCAGATGTTGTTTCTGCGAGGTGCACTGGCCTCGGTCCTGATTTGGGGCTTGGCCAAGTCTTTGGGCAAACTGCGCTGGAGCCTGTCACGTCAGGATTGGGCGCTGGTGATTGTGCGCACCGTCGCCGAAATCGGCGCGGCCTATTTCTTTATCACCGCGCTCTACCACATGCCCTTGGCGAATGTGACGGCGATCCTGCAAATCCTGCCTTTGACCGTGACCCTTGGCGGCGCGTTGTTTTTTTGGGAAGCGGTCGGCTGGCGGCGGGCTTCGGCCATTGCAGCGGGTTTCGTGGGAATGTTGCTGATTGTGCGTCCCGGGCCAGACGGCTTTGACCAATACGCGATCTACGCCATGGTGGCGGTGGCCTTTGTGACATTGCGCGACCTGTCCACACGCAAGATGTCCCCCAATGTGCCGTCCTTGACAGTGACCCTAGTGGCATCGCTGGGGGTGATGCTGTTTGCCGGCGTGGCCAGCCTGGGTGGCGACTGGGTCACCCTAGATGGCCGCCAATGGGTGCTGCTCAGCGGTGCCGCGCTGTTCATCTTGGGCGGCTATCTGTTTTCTGTGCTGGTGATGCGCGTAGGTGAGGTCAGCTTTATCGCGCCCTTCCGTTATAGCGGTTTGCTCTGGGCGCTGATCCTCGGCTTTGTGGTATTTGGCGACTGGCCTGACCCCATCACGCTCACCGGTGCGGCGATCGTTGTGGGGGCAGGGGTGTTCACCTTGCTGCGCGGGCGCAAGCTGTCTCAGGAGAAGGTGGCGCGCACCTGATCCACGTCGATGGCAAAGCGGGCTTTGAACTCCGCTTCCTGCTCCACCGTCAAAGGCTCCACCGGCACCGGTTTGACCTTCTTCTGGCGGCTGTCGTTGTAGCCATTGTGGGTGCGCACCCACATCGGCGTATCGGTGAAAGACACGGTGGGCATGAACTGGTTCATGATGCCGTGGCGGAAGTTCATGATGGTCAGCGGACAGCCCCCGCGCACATACATGCCCAATGAGGCCACATAGAGATTGCGCACTGTATCAGTGGCGGCGATGCCGTCGCCACTCATCTCGGCAATGATGCCCCGGTTCCAGTCAAAGGCAACGGCACGGTTGTCCAACAGGCCGGGCACAGCATTCACCGCCGCGCGGAACTTCTCGAAGAAATCCACCGAAATGGCATCGTCGTCATCATGGCGGAACTGCAGGCAGGGGGCTTTGGGATCTTTGCGCGCGCCGTTGATCAGCTCTTTCATCAGCGGGCGATGTGGCTTGGGCTCATGGGCCACAATTGAGATCTGCGGAATGTCAGCCGTAATGTCATGCAGACGATCCACATGATGCTTGGGCAAAGTGTCGCCAATCACAACGATCATCTCAAAATTCTGATCGGTTTGCTCGCGCAGGCAGGGCAGGGCCACAGTTTCCATCAACTGAAACCGCTCTTCTAGCCGGTCTTCGGCATAGAGGAAGGCAATGCGGTCCTCTACGGTCTCATGTTCCACTTGAAATCCGCCCAAAGCCGGATAGGAGAACCGGCACAGACCAATCATCTGCATGTCCCTGCTGTCGATCATGTTTTTGCCTCTCTTATGGTTGGGCGCACATTGGCAGGGGACGCGGGCCAGCGCAACAGGGGCAGCTGTTGACAAGGGCTGCGACTCCCCATATACGCGCGATCATCCGGCAATGGGAGAAGTGTACCCTGAGCCGTTTCACACCTGTAGTGGTCAAGTTCCGGTCTACTTTGAAGACCGCAACCTCTGAGACCCCACCGCGTCGTTTGCCTCGGAATGGAAACGATTGCGGTTTTTGCGCTTGTGTCCGCACAAGTTGCGAAAAAACAGATAACCGCGTTGGGCCTCGGCCCGGCGTATAAATGGAAGCAATAGGAAAGAGACCCTATGCCAACGATTCAGCAGCTGATCCGCAAACCGCGTCAGCCTAAAATCAAGCGCTCCAAGTCGCAGCACCTGGAGCAGTGCCCTCAGAAGCGTGGCGTATGTACCCGTGTGTACACAACCACGCCGAAGAAACCTAACTCCGCTATGCGTAAAGTTGCGAAGGTTCGCCTGACCAACGGTTACGAAGTGATCTCCTACATCCCAGGTGAATCCCACAACCTTCAGGAACACTCCGTGGTTCTGATCCGTGGCGGTCGTGTAAAAGACCTTCCGGGTGTTCGTTACCACATCCTGCGTGGTGTTCTGGATACCCAAGGCGTCAAAGACCGTAAGCAACGTCGTTCCAAGTACGGCGCGAAGCGTCCTAAGTAAGAAGGAGAGGCTGATATGTCACGTCGTCACGCCGCTGAGAAACGCGAGATTCTGCCTGACGCCAAATTTGGCGATAAGGTCCTGAGCAAATTCATGAACAACCTGATGATCGACGGCAAGAAATCTGTTGCCGAAAAGATCGTTTACAACGCGCTGGACCGCGTTGAAAACAAGGTGAAACGCGCCCCTGTTGAAGTGTTCCACGAAGCACTCGACAACATCAAACCATCGGTTGAGGTTCGCTCCCGCCGTGTGGGTGGTGCCACCTATCAGGTTCCGGTCGAAGTGCGCCCTGAGCGCCGCGAAGCCCTGGCCATCCGTTGGCTGATTGGTGCTGCGCGTGGCCGCAACGAAAACACCATGGAAGAACGCCTTGCAGGTGAACTTCTGGATGCCGTGAACTCCCGCGGTACCGCCGTTAAGAAGCGCGAAGACACTCACAAGATGGCAGAAGCTAACAAAGCCTTCAGCCATTATCGTTGGTAAAGCCCAGAGGACATTAGACCAATGGCACGCGAATATACGCTCGAACATTACCGCAACTTCGGTATCATGGCGCACATCGACGCAGGTAAAACCACCTGCTCCGAGCGCATCCTGTACTACACCGGCAAATCCCACAACATCGGTGAGGTGCACGACGGTGCAGCCACCATGGACTGGATGGAGCAGGAACAGGAACGTGGTATCACCATCACTTCCGCTGCGACGACCACCTTCTGGGAGCGCACCGAAGATGGCCAAACCGCAGACACGCCTAAGCACCGTCTGAACATCATCGACACCCCAGGCCACGTTGACTTCACCATTGAAGTTGAGCGTTCCCTGGCGGTTCTCGATGGTGCCGTCTGTGTTCTGGACGCCAACGCCGGTGTTGAACCACAGACCGAAACCGTGTGGCGTCAGGCTGACCGCTACAAGGTTCCACGCATGGTGTTCGTCAACAAGATGGACAAAATCGGCGCGGACTTCTTCAACTGTGTGAACATGATTGAAGACCGTACCGGTGCAACCGCTGTTCCAGTGGCATTCCCTATCGGTGCAGAAACCGAGCTGGAAGGTCTGGTTGACCTGGTCACCATGGAAGAGTGGCTGTGGCAGGGTGAAGACCTCGGCGCAAGCTGGATCAAAGCCCCTATCCGTGACGAACTCAAAGATCTGGCCGACGAATGGCGCGCCAAGATGATTGAGAACGCCGTCGAGCAAGACGACGACGCCATGGAAGCCTACCTGGAAGGTGAAGAGCCTGACGTACCAACCCTGCGCAAACTGCTGCGCAAAGGTACTCTGTCTCTGTCCTTCGTTCCGGTTCTCGGTGGTTCCGCGTTTAAGAACAAAGGCGTTCAGCCTCTGCTCAACGCTGTGATCGACTACCTGCCGTCCCCACTGGACGTGGTTGATTACATGGGCTTTGAACCAGGTGATGAAACCGAAGAGCGTAACATTGCCCGTCGTGCAGACGACGACATGGCGTTCTCCGGCCTGGCGTTCAAAATCATGAACGACCCGTTTGTTGGCTCCCTGACCTTTACCCGGATCTATTCCGGTGTGCTGAACAAGGGCGACACGCTCTTGAACTCCACCAAAGGTCGTAAAGAGCGCATCGGTCGTATGATGATGATGCACTCCAACAACCGTGAGGAAATCACCGAAGCGTTTGCGGGTGACATCATCGCGCTGGCAGGTCTCAAAGACACAACCACTGGTGACACGCTCTGCGCCACCAACGACCCGGTTGTTCTGGAAACCATGACCTTCCCGGATCCGGTGATCGAGATTGCCGTTGAGCCTAAGACCAAAGCTGACCAAGAGAAAATGTCTCAGGGTCTGCAGCGTCTGGCGGCCGAAGACCCATCCTTCCGCGTGGAAACTGACCTGGAATCCGGTCAGACCATCATGAAGGGCATGGGCGAACTTCACTTGGACATCCTCGTGGATCGTCTGAAGCGTGAGTTCAAGGTTGAGGCCAACATCGGTGCGCCACAGGTGGCTTATCGTGAGACCATCTCCAAAGGCATCGAGCACACCTACACCCACAAGAAACAGTCTGGTGGTTCCGGTCAGTACGCTGAAGTCAAAATGGAAATCATGCCGACTGAAGCTGGTGAAGGTTACTCCTTCGAAAGCCGCATCGTTGGTGGTGCTGTTCCGAAGGAATACATCCCGGGTGTTGAAAAGGGTATCCAATCTGTCATGGACTCCGGTCCTCTGGCAGGCTTCCCTGTGATCGACTTCAAAGTTGCTCTGATCGACGGTAAGTTCCACGACGTGGACTCCAGCGTTCTGGCCTTTGAAATCGCTGCTCGTATGGCAATGCGTGAAGGCATGAAACTGGCCGGCGCGAAACTGCTTGAGCCAATCATGAAAGTGGAAGTGATCACACCGGAAGAATACACCGGTGGCATCATTGGCGACCTCACCTCCCGTCGTGGTCAGGTGTCCGGTCAGGAACCACGTGGTAACGCTGTAGCAATCGACGCATTTGTGCCTCTGGCCAACATGTTCGGCTACATCAACAACCTGCGCTCCATGTCTTCGGGCCGCGCGCAGTTTACCATGCAGTTCGACCACTACGATCCAGTTCCGCAGAACATCTCCGACGAGATCCAAGCGAAATACGCATAACAAAATTTGGGAAGCGGGCTGCCCGCTTCCTACCTCAACATTAAGGAGGCCATCATGGCTAAGGAAAAGTTTGAGCGCAGTAAACCGCACTGCAACATCGGCACCATTGGTCACGTTGACCACGGTAAAACCACGCTGACCGCTGCGATCACCAAGCAGTTTGGTGACTTCAAAGCGTACGACGAAATCGACGGCGCGCCTGAAGAAAAAGCACGCGGCATCACCATCTCCACCGCGCACGTGGAATATGAAACCGACGCACGTCACTACGCCCACGTTGACTGCCCAGGCCACGCCGACTACGTGAAAAACATGATCACCGGTGCGGCGCAGATGGACGGCGCGATCCTGGTTGTGAACGCGGCTGACGGCCCAATGCCACAGACCCGTGAGCACATCCTGCTGGGCCGCCAGGTTGGCATCCCTGCCATGGTTGTTTTCATGAACAAAGTGGACCAGGTTGACGACGAAGAGCTGCTGGAACTCGTTGAGATGGAAATCCGCGAGCTGCTGTCTGAGTACGAATTCCCAGGCGACGACATTCCTGTGATCGCCGGTTCCGCTCTGGCGGCTCTGGAAGACCGCGACGACAACATCGGCAAAGAGAAAATTGCTGAGCTGATGGCGGCGGTTGACGAGTACATCCCACAGCCACCACGTGCGACTGACCAGCCGTTCCTGATGCCAATCGAAGACGTGTTCTCGATCTCTGGCCGTGGTACTGTTGTGACCGGCCGTGTTGAGCGTGGCGTGATCAACGTTGGCGACGAGATTGAAATCGTTGGCATCAAAGACACTCAGAAAACCACCTGTACCGGTGTTGAAATGTTCCGCAAGCTGCTGGACTCCGGTGAAGCGGGCGACAACATCGGCGCGCTGCTGCGTGGTGTTGACCGTGAAGCGGTTGAGCGTGGTCAGGTTCTCTGTGCCCCAGGTTCCGTGAACCCACACACCAAGTTCGAAGCAGAAGCCTACATCCTGACCAAGGATGAAGGTGGCCGTCACACGCCATTCTTCGCGAACTACCGTCCACAGTTCTACTTCCGGACCACTGACGTGACCGGCACTGTTGAGCTGCCAGCGGGCACCGAGATGGTGATGCCTGGTGACAACCTGAAATTCAACGTTGAGCTGATCGCACCAATCGCGATGGAGCAGGGCCTGCGCTTCGCGATCCGCGAAGGTGGCCGCACCGTTGGTTCCGGTGTTGTGTCCAAAATCGTTGAGTAATTGCGCTTAGCGTAATTCGGACGACAGACTACGGAAAGGCCGCCCAATGGGCGGCCTTTTTGTTTTAAGAAAGTCGGGAAGCTAGGCGCCTGTCTGAACCCAGGCCACGGCCATGTCAAAATCATCGGCGCCAAAATGCTTTGCGTTCACCCCGAACGCATGTGTCCCTACTTTGGAGGCCATTTTCTGCCATCCGGCATCGCCAACAATAGCCGCACGGGTCAATTGCCCGACATGCGCACTGGCCAGCGCGAAATGGTCGCGCAGAGCGCCCAAGCCTTGCCAGCCGTCAAATTCCCGCAGATCGATCACCAGGCCAAACTGGCTTTTGCCCGCCAGCAGATTGTCGAGATCTTCGGATTTACCTTCGTAGATCTCGCTGTCGAGCTTGCCCATCAGGCGCACACAGACGGTGCTGTCATCCACCGCGTCAATCTGAATGGAGCCAAGGCTTTCGCGGAGCCACCGGCGGGCATCGTCGGCCTCTGACAGGCCAAACAGGGCCACGGGGCAGGGCATCAGTACGCCAAACATGGAAATCAGCCGTTTCATTGTGCTGTCGTCGGTCGCAATGGCACAGCGGTCGAACCCGCGCCAGTGTTTGAACCCCATACGGCTGTCCTGCCACATGGCGCCGGCGGTGAAATCCCCCGGTCCACCGTCCAGGATCACCAGCAGCCGAATGTTCTCCGCCTGCTCGATGGCGCGGTCAATCGCGGGGGTCAGCACGTCGGTATAGTCGCTTTCGGTAATGGGCGCGGTCATGCGGACTTCCAAAAATTCCGGTCCGCCTGCTTCAGTCACTTCAATCATGTCGTCACCTTAATAAACAAACTGCACCGCCATGGTGGCACAGCCACCAAGGCCTGCCCAACAAAAGTTTGAGTATTTTGCTCGGATTGCGTGCAAGCTGAAAAAGCATAAGCCTGAAAATGGCTTAACTTGTTCACAAAAATGTGTGCCGACCTTGCTTTTGCAATCCGCTTGGGGTGACACTGGTCCCATGCACCCGCGCGCGACGTCGCGGATTGAAGAACAGGGGAAATGTCATGAGACATATGTTAAGCGCGGCCGCTCTGGCCGCTGTTTGTGCTGCACCTGTTGCAGCCGAAGAGTTTAAGTGGGCAGGCACCACCGATCCGCAAACCATGGACCCGCACGCGGTGAACTCTGCACCGGTTCTGGGCTTTTTGAACAACGTGTACGAAGGCCTTGTGCGTCGTGGCAAAGACATGTCGATCGAGCCGGCGCTGGCGACAAGCTGGGAGCCGATTGGCGACGGCGAGGGCTGGCGTTTCCATCTGCGCGAAGGCGTGACCTTCCATGATGGCAGCACCTTTGACGCGGAAGACGTGCTGTTCTCCTATGAGCGTGCGTCCAACGAAGTGTCCGACACCCGCAGCTGGTTTGCGCCGGTGTCTGAGGTGAAGGTGGTCGACAGCAAGACCGTCGATATCATGACCTCCGCGCCCAACCCGATTTTCCCGGACAGCATTGCCAACTGGATGATCGTGGACAAAGGCTGGGCCGAAGCCAACAATGCTGCGTTGCCGGACAAGGAAAACGGCAATTACGCCACGCTGAACGCCAACGGCACCGGCGCCTTCATGGTGACCGAGCGCGAACCCGATCTGCGCACGCAGCTTAAGCCGTTTGACGGTTGGTGGGATGAGGCCACGCACAACATCACCGTGGCAGAGTTCACCCCGATCCAGAACTCGGCTACCGCTGTGGCGGCGCTGTTGTCTGGCGAAGTGGATATGATCAACCCGGTGCCAATCCAGGATGCCGAACGTCTGCAAGGCCAGGATGGCGTGCAGGTCATTCAAGGCATCGAGGCGCGCGTGATTATGCTTGGATTTGCCCAGGAAGCTGACGTGCTGAAATATGGCGCGGATGCAGGCAAGCCAAACCCGTTCCAAGACGCCCGTGTGCGTGAAGCCGTGTCCAAAGCGGTGAACGTGGACGCGATCCTGAAGACCATCATGCGCGGTAACGCCGAACCAGCCAGCCAGTTGGTGAGCCCGGCGATGCGCGGCTACTCCGCTGCAAACATGGACCGTCCGACCTATGATCCGGAAGGCGCCAAGGCCCTTCTGGCAGAAGCGGGCTATGCCGATGGGTTTGCCTTTGGCCTGAAGTGCCCGAACAACCGCTATCTGAACGACGAAGCGGTCTGTCAGGCGGTCACGGCGATGTTGGCGAAAGTCGGCATCAACGCTGAACTGGACGCCATGCCGGTTTCGAACTACTGGCCAGAGCTGCGCGCGGATAACTTCGACATGTATCTGCTGGGTTGGTCCCCAGGCACATTCGATGCAGAGCACCCAATCCGCTTCCTGGCACACACCCCGAATTCTGAGAAGAAACTCGGCAGCTGGAACTTTGGCGGCTACTCCAACGCCAAGATCGATGAGATGTTGCCGATGATCCAATCGGAAATCGACGACGGCAAACGCCAGATGATGCTCGACGAATCCGCAGCGATTCTGCAGGCGGAAACCGCCTATGTGCCGATGTACGTACAACCTCTGGTATGGGGCGCGCGTGACAACGTCTCCCTGACCCAACGCCCGGATAATTTCTTTATTCTGCGCTGGGTGAACGTGCAATAAAACTGCCTAAAAATGAGGCGGCGGGCAATCTTCGCCGCCTCACGCGCTGCACTTGACCTGCGCCCTTTGAGAGCGCAAGGCTCGCGCCAATAAAAAAACAAAGGGACGCAGTGATGCTGACGTATGTCTTAAAAAGAGTACTACAGTCCGCATTGGTTCTTCTGGTCGTAGGCTTAGTTGCCTTCAGCATGTTTCAATTCGTCGGGGATCCGATTGATAACATGTTGGGTCAGGAACGCACCGATGCTGACATTGCCCGTCTTCGGACGGAGCTTGGGTTGGATCAACCTTTCCCGGTGCAATACTACAAATTCCTCGAAAACGCGGTGCAAGGTGACTTTGGGGTCAGCTACCGTCAAGGTCGCCCAGTGGCGGAAATCCTTGTGGAGCGTGCGCCCGCAACGTTGGAGCTGGCAGCGGTCAGCGGCTTTCTGGCGATTTCGATTGGCATCGGCCTAGGGGTGCTCACTGCGATCCGCAAAGATGGGTTCCTCGCCAATGCGATTATGTCCATCTCGCTTATCGGGGTGTCTTTGCCCACCTTCCTGATTGGTATTCTGCTGATCTATCTGTTCTCGGTTGAATTAGGCTGGTTACCCGCCTTTGGCAGGGGGGACGTGGTGCACATCGGTTGGTGGAGCACAGGCCTACTGACCTCCACGGGTCTAAAGGCGATCATCCTGCCGGCGATCACCCTGGGTCTCTATCAAATGACGCTTATCATGCGTTTGGTGCGCTCGGAAATGCTGGAAGTCTTGCGTCAGGACTATGTGCGCTTTGCCCGCGCCCGTGGCCTGAAAGACCGCACGGTGAACTTCCGCCACGCTCTGAAAAACACGCTGGTGCCGGTGATCACGGTGACTGGTTTGCAGCTTGGTTCGATCATCGCCTTTGCGATCATCACGGAGACCGTGTTCCAATGGCCGGGTGTCGGCTTGTTGTTCATCAACGCGGTGCAGTTTGTCGACATCCCGGTGATGGCGGCCTACCTGATGCTGATTTCGGTGATGTTTGTGGGGATCAACCTGATTGTTGACCTGCTCTATTTTGCGATCGATCCGCGCCTGCGCACGGACGGGAAGGGGGCACACTGATGTCTGATCAATCCGCAACCGCACCGCAGTCGCGTCTTGCCAAGGCGCTGGACAGCGATTTTGTCTACAGCTTCCGCCGCTCGCCGGTGGCCGTGGTGTCTTTCATCGTGGTCATGCTGCTGGTGTTGAGCGCCGTCTTTGCACCGCTGATCGCGCCGTATGACCCGTTTGATCCGGGCTCTCTGGACCTGATGAACGGCTTCACCGCGCCGATGGCGCCCAATGACTTCACCGGCGATGTCTTCTGGCTTGGCACGGACGATCAGGGCCGCGACGTGTTCTCCACCATTCTCTACGGAATGCGCGTGTCGCTCTTTGTTGGTCTGGCCGCGGTCAGCTTTGCCATGATCCTCGGCATCACGCTTGGCCTTGTGGCTGGCTACGTTGGCGGATGGGTGGAAACCCTGATCATGCGCGCCGCCGATGTGCAGCTGACCTTCCCCTCCATTCTGGTGGCCATGCTGATCTTCGGCATTGCCAAAGGTGTCATCCCGATCCAGCACCATGACCAAATGGCCATCTGGGTGCTGATCATCGCGATTGGCCTATCTGACTGGGTGCAATTCGCCCGCGTTGTGCGTGGCGCGACGCTGGTGGAAAAAGACAAGGAATACGTGCAAGCCGCGCGTATGATGGGCCGCGGTCGTGGCATCATCATGCTGCGTCACATCCTGCCAAACGTGCTGTCGCCAGTTCTGGTGATCGCGACGATCTCTTTGGCGCTGGCCATTATTGCTGAGGCGACTCTGTCCTTCCTCGGCGTGGGCGCACCGCCAACCCAACCGTCGCTGGGCACTTTGATCCGCATCGGGCAAGACTTCCTCTTCTCCGGTGAGTGGTGGATCATCCTGTTCCCATCCGTGACCCTTCTGGCGCTTGCGCTGTCTGTGAACCTGCTGGGCGACTGGCTGCGTGATGCATTGAACCCGAGGCTGCAGTGATGACCGAGAAACTCCTAGATATCGAGGGCCTCTCGGTCCACTTCCCGACCCGTCGCAAACTGTTTGTGGCGGTGAACAAGGCCAACCTCACAGTTGAACCTGGGGAAATCCACGGTCTTGTCGGCGAGTCCGGTGCAGGCAAATCCACCATCGGCGCCGCCGTGATGGGCTTGCTGGAGCGTCCCGGCCACATCGCTGAAGGCACGGTGAGCTTCAAAGGCGAGCACATCAACGGTCGGGATGCCGACGGCATGCGGGCGCTTAGGGGCGCGAAGATTTCTATGATCTTCCAAGACCCGCTGACCTCGCTGAACCCGCTTCTGACCGTTGGCCAGCAGTTGGTGGAAACCATCCAGTTCCACCTGAAACTGTCCGAGGCAGACAGCAAAAAGCGCGCGATTGAATTGCTGGATCGGGTGGGTATTCCCATGCCGGACGAGCGGATCAATCAATACCCACACCAGTTCTCTGGCGGTATGCGCCAGCGGGTGGTGATCGCGCTTGCGCTCTGTTCCGAGCCGGATGTGATCATCGCGGACGAGCCGACCACGGCGCTCGACGTGTCGATTCAGGCGCAGATTCTTGAGCTGATCAAGGAACTGGCGCGGGAACGTCAGACCGGCGTGGTCCTGATCACCCACGACATGGGTGTGATCGCGGACACCACCGACAAGGTAACCGTGATGTATCAGGGTGAGGTCGTAGAAAGCGGCACAACTGAGCAGGTGCTTGGCGCCCCGGCGCATGAGTACACCAAGTCGCTCATCGCCGCAGTGCCACGTCCGACGCTCAAGGTGCATCGCTTCCCGCAGCTGTCTTATGGTGGCCGTCAGATTGCGTTCCACATCGACGATTTGGCGCGCAACTGGGACCGTCCGGAGCCGACCAAATCCGGCACGCTGCTGAAGGTCGAGGGGCTCACCAAGACTTTCCTGCAAAGTGGGTCGATCATCCCATCACGCCGCAAATTCTTCACTGCCGTGGACAAGGTCAGCTTTGACATCCGCGAAGGTGAGGTCTTTGGCATCGTGGGGGAAAGTGGCTCGGGTAAGTCGACCGTGGCCCGCATGATTGCGACGCTCTATCAGACCAACGGCGGCAAGATCTTCTTTGACGAAGACGAGATCACGCAGCTCAAGACCGCCAAGGATTTGGAAAGCTACCGCCGTCAGATCCAGATGATCTTCCAGGACCCGTTCTCCAGCCTCAACCCGCGCATGCGTGTGGATGAGATCATCGCGGAGCCGGTGAAACATCACAAGCTGCTGGAAGGCGCCGCCATTCAGCACCGTGTGGACGAGTTGTTGGAACGTGTGGGGCTTGGCTCCGAAGCAGGTCGCAAGTACCCGCATGAGTTCTCCGGTGGTCAGCGCCAGCGGATCTCGATTGCGCGCGCTCTGGCAACACAGCCGCGCTTCCTGATCTGTGACGAGCCCACGTCGGCGCTCGACGTGTCCATTCAGGCGCAGATCCTGAACATCCTCAAAGATCTTCAGGAGCACCTGGGCCTGACCATGCTCTTCATCAGCCACGACCTGCCGGTGGTGCGCCAGATGTGCGACCGTGTCGGCGTGATGCGTCAGGGGCAGATGGTGGAGGTGGCGGACACCGAAACCCTGTTTGCTGCGCCGAAAGAGACCTACACGCGGGAGCTTTTGAGCTTGATGCCCAAGCTCGAAGGGCTGTCCACCGAAGGTCTCGAAGACGAAATCATCTAAAATCAGAAAACGCCGCTCTCCGGAGCGGCGTTTTTCATTCCCGGTGTGCGACCAAGCGGGTGCTGGTATCACTGCGAGTCTGCTGGCAGAGTGCGGAAGACATCCAAGGAACCCCGCCATGACCGAGCCCACCACAACCGCCTTTCCAGAGCAACGCGAAGGCGAGGACCGTCTGTCTTTTGATCCGCTGGAACGCGTGGATGCGCAGCTGCGCTATATTGGTCACATCGAGACTCCTTGGCAGCGCGGCGACTGTCCCAAGAACGTGACACGTGCCCGCGAAACCGGCCAGGGTGCACGTGTTGTGCTGGAGCCGGGCTTTGCTCAGGGGCTCACAGGCCTTGAGGTCGGGCAGGGGATTTTGCTTTTCTACTGGATGCATCAGGCGCGGCGCGATCTGATCACCCAGCGGCCTCGGCATCGCGATACGGCATGTGGCATTTTTGCGCTGCGCTCACCCAACCGCGTGAACCCGATTTCACTGGCGGCGGTGCGCATTACGTCGCTGGATTTGGAAGCAGGCGTCATTGGTATTGACGCCATCGACTGTTTTGACGGCACGCCGCTTCTGGACATCAAACCCAGTGCGCCCGCGGTGGATGTGCCGCCAGACCTCTAGAGCCTAGCGCGCAAAAATCCGGGGACGGGTCGGGGCGGTGTGTGGCCAAATCCGGCGGTTCTTGTTGCAGGACGGCTTGGGCTCCACGGCGAAGTCTGCGTCGCCACAGGCGGCCACAATGAACGCGCCCGTACGATTCGCCCGACGCGCTGGAGGGGGCGCGTCTTGCGTTTGGCTGCGTGGTAGTACCCAGACTGACAAATGCGTTTTTGTCATAGTTCCCATTCCCTTACGAACCGCGCCCTGAAGAGAGAATCAGAGAGGGCAGGCGCGGTGCTTACAACACAGGGAAACCGTAGAGCGATTTGGTTAATGAAGAGTCAGTGGTTAAGCGATGGTTCGTGAAAGTCGGATTCCCCAAGATTTTTTCGGCCAGATTTGGTGGGCAAGGCGATTGGACTTGCCGACGGCAAAGCGGTGCTGATAACGCAGTCTGGCTATGACGTTCACCACACCCACATATGGCTCGGGGCTCACCCCTGACATGCGCGCCGCCCCAAGCGGTTTAGGGCCTTTGCCATGAAACTGGACCAGCGGGACATCGACATCCTTGCCGTGTTGACGCGGGAAGGCCGCATCACCAAAGCGGCGCTGGCAGAGAAAATTGGCCTCTCGCCAACCCCGTGCTGGGATCGTTTGAAAAAGCTGGAAAAGGCCGGGCTGATCGAAGGCTACGGCGCGCGCATCAACCTCAAGAAACTTGCGCCAAATGTCACCGTGTTTGTCTCTGCCGAGATCGCCGACCACACCGCGGCCAGCTTCCGGGCCTTTGAGGCGGCGATGCAGCGTTATGACGAGGTTGTGGCCTGCTGGGCGCTTGGCGGTGGCTTCGACTATCTGCTGCAAATTGTGACCAGCGACATCGATGCTTATCAGCGTCTGATCGACGAAATGCTGGATGCGCGCATCGGCCTGTCGCGCTATTTCACCTACATCGTGACCAAGCCGGTGAAGGAACACGGCGCGCCGCCGTTTGATGTGCTGCTTGGAGCCGCCGAGCGCAGCTAATTCCTCTGCGAACACCGACAACTTCGGACAAATCTTCTGTGGACTTGCGGCAGGGTCTCCTCATCTAGAGGAGACTTTCCACCATGACGCAAACCGCGCTCTCTGCCCGCGCAGACATCACCGACAAGGCCCTTGTGCGGTCCTTTTCCTACATCAACGGCAAATGGCTGGCGGCCAAGGACGGCGACAGCTTTGCCGTGACCAATCCGGCGGATGGCACCCACCTGGGCGGCGTGGCCGCGATGTCTGCCGAGGAATCCTCGGCGGCGGTGGACGCGGCACAGGCGGCCTTCCCGGCTTGGGCAGCGCTGTTGCCACAGGAACGTGCAGCCATTCTGCGCCGCTGGTTTGAGCTACAACTTGAGCACAAGGAAGACCTCGCCCGCATCATGGTGCTGGAACAGGGCAAGCCCATTTCCGAAGCCCGCGGCGAGATCGACTATGGCGCGGCCTTTGTGGAGTTCTACGCCGAAGAATCCAAACGTCCCAACATCGAAGGGGTCACCAGCCACCTGCCGGATGCCGAAGTGGAACTGTGGCGCGAACCGGTGGGCGTAGCCGCGCTGATCACCCCGTGGAACTTCCCCTCCGCCATGTTGACCCGCAAAGCCGCCGCTGCATTGGCCGCGGGCTGCACCGTGGTGGCGCACCCTTCCGGTGAAACCCCGTATAGCGCGCTGGCGCTGGCGGAACTCGCCGAGCGTGCCGGTATTCCGGCGGGCGTGTTCAACGTGGTCACGGGCATTGCCCCCACCGTAGTGGAACCCTGGACCCGCGACACCCGCGTGCGCGCGCTGTCCTTCACCGGCTCTACCGAGGTGGGCAAGCTGCTCTATCGCCAGTCCGCCAGCACGGTAAAGCGGTTGGTCATGGAGCTGGGCGGCCACGCGCCGGTGATTGTCTTCAAGGGCGCGGATCTGGACGTGGCGGTTGAAGAAACAATCAAGGCCAAATTTGCCACTTCCGGTCAGGACTGCCTCGGCGCCAACCGCATTTTTGTGGAACGCGACATCTACCCGGCCTTCTGTGAGAAGTTTGTCGCCGCCACCAAAGCGTTGAGCGTTGGGGTTGGCATGGATGATCCCGACATTGGACCGCTGATGAACGAGAAGGCGGTGCAGAAGCAGGAAGAACATGTGGCGGATGCCCTGGCCAAAGGTGCCACGCTGGCCTGTGGCGGCAAGCGTCATGCGCTGGGCACGCTGTTCTTTGAACCCACCGTGCTGACCGATGTGCCCGCAGCGGCGCAGATCATGTCGGAAGAAACCTTTGGTCCGGTTGCGCCAATCACGCCCTTTGATAGCGAGGACGAAGTCGTCGCGGCGGCCAATGACACGGAATACGGTCTGGTGGCCTATGTGCACAGTCACGACCCGCGCCGCATCTACCGCCTCAGCCGTGCGCTGCAATACGGCATGGTGGCGGTGAATCGCACCAAGGTCACCGGCGCTCCGATTCCTTTTGGCGGCACCAAGCAGTCCGGTCTGGGTCGTGAGGGCGCCCGTCTCGGGATGGAAGAGTTCACCGAGATCAAATACGTCTGCCGCGATTGGGGCTAAGTGTCTTCAGGTCAGACTTTCCAGCGCGCGCATCCCCACGGATGGGCGCGTTTTTCTTTTGCGATGCCATGCAGAAAGGCGCGGTACACAACACGAAAACGCACAGGTGGTTTTGCGGCGAAGTTCATGTGATGGAGGATAAAAGTGGCATCCCGTAGGGGAATCGAACCCCTCTTTCCAGGTTGAAAACCTGGCGTCCTAACCGATAGACGAACGGGACGCTCTTTTATGGGCGCGTCAGAGACCAGGTCCCTATACCCCGCTTATGGCATCCCGTAGGGGAATCGAACCCCTCTTTCCAGGTTGAAAACCTGGCGTCCTAACCGATAGACGAACGGGACGCGCTTAAGCGTGAGGCGTATCTAGTGAAACCATGGGGTGGGTGCAAGTGGAAATTTGCGCGACTTCCGGAAAATTTTTGCGACGGGGACGGGGGCGTTGCCCCCACCACAGCAGGGCTGCGATTCCCCCAGGATTTTGAGGGCCAAAGGAAGCTTTGGCTAGGCGCGCGCGGCGTCTTCAAGTCGCAGTTGCACCGACTGACGCCCGCCCCAGGTGTTGATTTCCAACCTCCCGGCGAGGTGGAAGCGCGCGCCGCCATGCGATTCGAGCGCGGGGCCCAGTGGCGTGTCATAGGCGCCAAAGGCAATCGCATCGATGCGTGCACCAAAGCCGTCGCCAAAGGTCAGTTTCAGGTGGCTGTCGCCCACACGTTTGGTGAATCGGATTTCCACGTCCGGGAAGGCAAAACGCGGCGCGGCCGCTCCCGCCCCAAAGGGGCCAGCCTTGTCGATGTCGTTGATTAGGTCGACCGTGGCCCCTGTGGGCATCAGCAGGCTGTCGAGTTTTAGGTCCGCCGGCCCGGCGTCGCCTGCGCCTTGTTTGGCCAGCAGGTCAGACAGGCGTTCCATGGCCGGTTCCAATTGATCCTGCGCCACGCTGAGGCCCGCGGCCATCTTGTGTCCGCCGCCTTTGATCAACAGGCCCTCGGCGGCCAGTTTCTGAATGCTCGCGCCCAGATCAACGCCGGAGATCGAGCGGCCGGAGCCTTTGCCTTCGCTATCTTCAAGTCCAATCACCACCGCAGGCCGGTTAGTGGCTTCTTTCAGGCGGGAGGCGACAATGCCCACCACGCCGGGGTGCCAGCCTTCGCCTGCCGCCCAGACCAGCGGCGCGTCCAATCCGCGCTCTTCGGCCTGCGCCATGGCGGCCGCGCGTACCGAGGCTTCAATGTCGCGGCGTTCGGTGTTGAGCTCGTCCAGACGCGCGGCCAAAGCCTCCGCCTCGGCAGGGTCATTGGTCGACAACAGACGCGCGCCCAGATCGGCTTGCCCAATCCGACCGCCCGCGTTCACCCGTGGCCCCAGCAGGAAGCCGAGGTGGTAACTGTTGGGCGCAGAATCCATGCGGCTCACGTCTGACAAGGCCACCACGCCGGGACGGTCCCGCCGAGCCATCACTTTCAGGCCCTGCCGCACCAAGGCGCGGTTCACGCCAATCAGCGGCGCCACGTCGGCCACGGTGCCAAGCGCCACCAGATCGAGCATCGCCATCAGGTCCGGTCCTCGCGTGCCGTCCGCCTCCCGCATCTGCCGGTTGGCTTCCACCAGCATCAGGAACACCACCGAGGCCGCACAGAGATGGGCCAGATCGCCGCTTTCATCCTGCCGGTTGGGGTTCACCACCGCCACACAGTCCGGCAAGGTCTCTCCGCCCAAGTGGTGATCCAGCACCACCACATCTGCGCCTACGGCCGCCGCGATGGGGGCGTGGCTTAATGTGCCGCAATCCACACAAATGATCAGGTCATGGGCCTTGGCCAGTTCCGCCATCGCCGCTTCATTGGGGCCATAGCCTTCGTCAATCCGGTCCGGTACATAGAGCGTCGCTTGCAAGCCCATCTGGCGCAGCCAGGTGATCAGCAACGCGGCGGAGGTGCCGCCGTCCACGTCATAATCGGCAAAGACCGCGATGCGCTGGCGGGATTTCACGGCTTGCAAGAAGCGTCCGGCGGCCACTTCCATATCTTTGATGCTGCGCGGGTCCGGCAGCAGATCGACCAGCTTGGGCTCCAGAAAACTCTCGGCCTCGCCAGCACTCACACCACGCCGCGCCAGAACGGCACAGAGGGCAGGGGGCAAAGCGGTGTCTTGTGCCAGTTGCTCCGCTGCACGGGTGGTTTCCACATCCGGCCCCACCCAGCGCCGTCCGGTCAAGCTTTCGGAAACACCAAGGAAATCAGTCATGTCAGGGCCTTCGTCTTATGAAAAGGCCCGCCAAAGAGGCGGGCCATCTGGGCGCGCGGCCCACTCAAACAAGAATGTTTGTTGCGATCAAGAGGTCTGATCCACTGGTGCGCGGTAGGTCATGCGCCGAACAGAACCGGATTTGGAACGCATCAGCAGGGTTTCTGTCTCGATCCAACCCGGGGTGCGCTTGATCCGTGGCAGCAGGGACCCGCCGGTCACGCCGGTGGCTGCAAAGATCACGTCCTGGGTGACCATCTCGTCACGGGAGTAAATGCGATCCAGATCGGTGATGCCAGTCTTGGCGGCACGCGCGCGCTCGTCATCGTTGCGGAACACCAGACGGCCCCACATCTGACCACCCATGCATTTCAGAGCAGCGGCTGCCAGAACACCTTCTGGTGCGCCACCGCGGCCCATATACATGTCGATGCCGGTTTCTTCGGCTTCGGCACAGTGCATCACACCGGCCACGTCACCATCGGTGATCAGACGGATGGAGGCGCCGGTGGCGCGCACTTCGGCGATCACGTCTTCGTGGCGCGGGCGTTCCAGAATACACACGGTGATGTCAGAGGTCTCACAGCCTTTGGCTTTGGCCAGGGCTTCCACACGCTCTTTTGGGCTCATGTCCAGCGAAACAACGTTTTCCGGGTAGCCCGGACCAATCGCCAGCTTGTCCATATAGGTGTCCGGCGCGTGCAGCATGGAACCGCGTGGGCCCATGGCAATCACGGTCAGCGCGTTTGGCATGTCTTTTGCGGTCAGCGTGGTGCCTTCCAGCGGGTCCAGCGCGATGTCCACGCCGGGGCCGTTGCCGTTGCCAACTTCTTCGCCGATGTAGAGCATCGGGGCTTCGTCACGCTCGCCTTCCCCAATGACCACCACGCCTGCGATGTCCAAAAGGTTGAGCTGCTCGCGCATCGCATTAACGGCGGCCTGATCAGCGGCCTTTTCGTCCCCGTTGCCAATCAAGGCAGCGGACGCAATGGCAGCCTGTTCCGCAACGCGGGCGAGGCCAAGGGACAACATGCGATCGTGAAATTCCGGCTTCAGCGACATGAAATAAATCCTTTTGAACACGTTTAAGACCGCAATAGCGCAGCCCTATCCCCGGCGCAACCTGAGCCCGCCGGGAATGGTCTCAAATCGGAGATCAGACAAAAATGGTCACATCATCCATGACAAACAGGTCGCCGGACAGCGGTAGCGGCAACGGTGTGCCGCCAGCGGTTGTGAAGACCACACGATCCACCGCATCAAAGATGGCATCGTCAAATTCCAGCAATGTCGGGCCGGTGGTGGAGAGCGTGAAGGTCTCGGACCCAAGACTTGTGAAGACCTCGACGTTTTCAAACACACCGGGGCTGGTCTCTATGAACTGGAAGGATTGGTCAAAGGCTTCCACGGTCAGTTGCATGCCCTCGTTGAATGCCGAAGTGACTTGCGCGCTTTCAAAATCGAAGGTGTCGACAAAATCGCCATTCAGCGTTACGCCGCCCGTGCCGCCAACCACCATCACACCGCTGGTGGCGCCATTGGCCACGCCGGTGTCAAGCTGTCCGCCGCCACGGCTGCCGCCCAATTGGCCAAACAGCGTGGTGTCGATCGTGGCCCAGCCCGCCGACCAAAGCACACCGCCCGCCGTGCCTTCAAATGAGGCCGCGTGAGGTTGTCCCTCAAACGACAGGGTTGTGGAAACCGGCACCGGTGGCTCACCGCCGTCGCCGCCATCGCCGGGATCGGGTTCTGCGTCATCCGCGCCATTGATGGTGATGGAGATTGTGGTGGTGGCCCGCGCGCCGCTTGGATCGGTCACCGCCACATTGAAAGTATCGGTGCGCACATCTCCGGTATTTAGGCCCTGCACCAATTCGCTGTCGTTGTTCAGCGCATAGCTCCAACTGCCATTCGGGTTCACGGTCAATGTGCCAAAGCCGCTGGTGTCGCTGCCCAGCACCGTAAAGCTCAGGGTGTCGTTTGTGTCGATGTCGGTGACCTCAATAAGGCCCCGCGCGAACAGACCGCCGTCCTCTGTTACCTCGCGAACATTAAACACGGTGCCGTTGACCACCGGCGCATCGTTGCTGCCGGTCACGTCAATCGAGATGGTTTCCGTGTCAAACCCGCCGTTGCCGTCGCTGACCTGAACGTCAAAGGTTTCCACAACGGTTTGTCCGGCGGCCAAGGCTTGCACTGCCGCGGAACTGTTGTCGAGCACATAGCTCCAGGTGCCGGTGTTGGAATCCAGCGCAAGCGTGCCGTACGCACCGGTGGCACTGCCAACGACGCTGAAACTCAGCGTGTCGTTCTTGTCGATATCATCGGCCACCACCGCGCCAGAGGCGGTTTGCACCGCGCCGTCCTCGGTGACGGTGTCATTGTCATAGGTGATCGCGCTGATCTCCGGGGCGTCGTTACTGCCGTAGAATGTCACCGAAACGTTGGCTGTGTCGGTGCCGCCGTTGCCATCAGAAACCTGCACCACAATGGTGTCCACCAGGCTGTCGCCCACGCCCATTTCTGCACCGCAAGAGAAGCGTTGTCCAAGGCGTAGGTCCAGGCGCCGGTATCGGGATGAATGGCAAAGGTGCCATAGGTGCCGGTGCCACCCGAGAATGTCAGCAGGTCGTTCACGTCGGGATCCACGGCAGAGACCACACCATTGGCCGCAAGCACGCTGTCTTCCTGTAGGTCGCCAACCTCATTGGTCACACTGGTGATGCTGGGCGCGTCGTTCACCCCGGTCACCGTGACATCCAGCGTCTGTGTGGTGAGGTTGCCCTGGCCGTCATCAATCACAATGGTGATGGTCGCGGTCTCATAGTCGCCGACAGAGAGATAATTGAAGGCTGTGGTCGGGTTAAAACTGTAGCTGAAGCTGGCACCAACCCCCATGCCCTGGGCCAAGGCGCTGCTGCCGATCAGGCTCAGGCTCCCTTGGGAGGTGGAAATGCTCGCCACCGTGACCGTGCCACCGTCAAAATCATAGGCATCAAAAGAAATCACCACCGGCGTGTCTTCATCGGTGGTGGCGTCCTCACCCAATACCAAGGCGGCATTGGCTCCGCGGATGTTGAAGGTGTAGTCGTCAAACTGCAAAAGCTCGACGCCGCGCAGGGTATCAATGGCGGTGTTGCCATCGGAGTGGTCGATGTCTTTGACGTAGAACTTGCGGAACCATCCCTGTTCCCAGCTGTAGCCAAACACAGAGCCCTCATAGACAGCGGTGTCGCGCCCGCGGCCACCCCAAATCAAGTCATAGCCCTCGCCGCCGGACATGGTGTCATCGCCGTGACCGCCAAAAATCCGGTCGTTGCCGCGCCCGCCGGAAATGTTGTCGTTGCCCCGGCCTCCAAACAACAGATCGCTGCGGTTGCCGCCGATCATCGTGTCATTGCCGCCGAGTCCAAAGATCTTGCCAGGCAGGTCGCTGCCTTCCAGGGACAGCACATCGCCTTTGCGCGTGCCAATCACGATAGGCTTCAGGAACCAGTCGAGCCATGAGTTAAACCTAGGCATGGTGTTCTCCCCCAAATGAAAATCTTCTAGACAAAAAGGTCCGGCAGTCGCTTAGCGCCGCGACCGGGACAAATAATTCGCTGCGGCAGATCACACTTCTAAAACGCAGTGCCGTAAAACCATCGCACAACAAGAATCGCCAACCCACTACCACTCTTAGGAGTGTACCGTGGATTGGCATTTATTCAAAATTTACTATATTTGAGCGTTTCGCGCTCAGATGTGGGTCACACCGCCTCGATGCGCAGCGCCACCGGATCGGCGGCCATCACACCGGTTTCGCGCATCGCGACCACAGCGGCATCCAGTGCCGCGCGCTGGGTTTTGTGGGTCACGATCAACACCGGCGCATGGGCATCGTCATGGCGGGTCTGGCGCATACGGTCGATGCTGATGCCATTGTCACCCAAGGCGGTGGCGATCTTGGCCATGGCACCCGGACGGTCCTCAAGGGTGAGGCGCAAGTAGTATGGCGCAGGCGAGTTGGACTGGGCCGATTTGGCGGTGGTCAGCATCTCTGCCGGAACACCAAAGGTTGATAGGCGGAAGCCGCGCGCGATGTCACAGACGTCGCCCATCACCGCGCTGGCAGTTGGGCCTTCGCCCGCACCCGGGCCGCGCAGCACAACTTGCTCTACCGCGTCGCCTTCGATCACCACCATATTGGTGCCGCCCTGAAGCTGGCCCAACGGGCTGTCCGCAGGCACCAGGCACGGCGACATGCGCTGCTCAAGGCCACGACCGGTCATCTGGGTCACACCCAGCAGCTTGATCTTGAAGCCCAGTTCTGCCGCCTGGTTGATATCTTCAATGGAAATGCGCTGAATGCCTTCCAGCTCCACACCGTCAAAATCCACCTTGGTGCCAAAGGCAATGGAGGACAGCAGGGACAGCTTGTGACCGGCATCGATGCCGCCGACGTCGAGGTTCGGATCGGCTTCGAGGTAGCCCAGCGCATCGGCCTCGGCAAACACTTCATCATAAGGCAGACCCGCGTCCTGCATTCGGGTCAGGATGTAGTTGCAGGTGCCGTTCATCACGCCCATGACGCGGGTGATGTCGTTGCCCGCCAAACCCTCGGTCAGCGCTTTGATCACCGGAATACCACCGGCCACAGCCGCTTCAAACCGGATCACCGCGCCTTTGGCTTCGGCGGTCTCTGCCAAGGCCTGACCGTGGTGCGCCAGCAGCGCCTTGTTGGCGGTGACAACGTCTTTGCCCAGCGCCAGCGCGGCTTCGATGGCGTCTTTGGCAGGGCCGTCTTCACCGCCCATCAGCTCCACAAACACGTCGACATCGTCGCGTTTTGCCAGCGCAACCGGATCCTCTTCCCAGGCATAGCCCGCCAGCGAGACGCCGCGGTCCTTGTCTTTGGAGCGCGCACTCACTGCGCTGATCTCGATTGGACGACCGGTCCGCGCAGCCAACACGTTGGCTTTTTGGCGGATGATTTTCACAACGCCCACGCCCACGGTGCCCAAACCGGCAATCCCAAGACGAAGCGGAGTAGGCTGGGAAGTGGTCATGATGGGCTACCTCTATGCAGGAGAGTTGATTATGTCACTTTGCCGTTTAGCCGCTCTTTGGGTGCTGTGCAACGCGCGGCGTGATCGGCAAGGCCTAAAGATTCTTGGCGCGGTTTTGAAGCCGCGCGCCGCGAGCCTCCAGCTCGGCCTCGCTGTTTTCCGTCAACCGGCCTTTGGGCGCTTTCGGCAGCGCATATTGCGGCAGGATGTCGGGGTAAGGGGCTGCTTCCAATGCCGGATCGCTGGTGGCGGCCATGTCAGGCATCTCGCCGCAGGCTGTCAATATCGAGAGCGGCAGTACAATAAAAACATAGGCGCGCGCAGGCTGCATGGCGGGGTCCGTATTTGGGTCTCCGCTTTATGACCTATGGCCGTGGCGACACACAAGTCATGATGAAGACAACAGAAGGCTGTAGAGCCGCTTTTAAACGAACGCATGTTCAGATAATTATGCCCTATGGCACGCACTCAAGGCTCTCATTCCGGCATCACCGGCCCGCGCGTCCGCGATGCGGCGCTCAAACTCTTTGCACAACACGGCTACGCCGCTGTTTCCATGCGACAGATCGCGCGCGAAGTGGGGGTGCAAGCCGGCGCGCTGTATAACTACACGCCGGACAAGCAGAGCCTGTTGTTTGACCTGATGCAAACCCACATGACCGAGCTTTTGGCCGCGCGGGAAGAGCTGCCAGACGGGGCCACTCCAACCGAGGCGTTGGAAAACTTCACCCGCCTGCACTTGCGGTTTCACTCTGAACGGCCTGATGAAGTTTTCATCGCCTATATGGAGCTGCGCAACTTGACGCCGGAAAACTTCGCTCAAATCGAAGAACTGCGCCGGGCCTACGAGGACGGGTTGGAAGCCATTCTGCGCGCGGGCGTTGAGAGCGGTGACTTTGAGGTCAGCGATCCCAAGATTGCCACCATGGCGGTTATTGCGATGTTGACCGGCGTCAACACCTGGTTTCGCGAAGGCGGACGTCTGTCTCTCGCTGAGGTGGAGCAAATTTACTGGGACATGGTGCGCAAGGCGGTTGGCGTTTAGATCGGCACCTCGGCGCGGTCCCGCGCCGTGCTGCGCCACAAAAGCCCCGCCACAAGAAGCCGCAACCCGCATGGCACGGCGGCAAAGAACAGCAGCAGGACGCCCATAGTCTCCGGCGCGCTGCCCGCGTCCCGGTCAAACCCGGCCCAGCCCAAGACCGGAAACGCCACGCCCATCAGCGCCACAAAGGCCATTTTAGAGGCCACGTTCTTGAGCGCCAGATAACTCGCCGCCTGCGAATGTCCCTGACGCTGTCCCTCCGCCGCCACAATGTCAGCCAGCAAAGACGTTGGCATCACGCCGTCACAGGTCATGCAGGCCCCCAGCCCAAAACTGATCATTAAGACCAGCACCGTATCGCCTGCGCCCACGAGATAGACCGCCAGTACCACCGGACAGCACAGCACGATCGCAGTGATCCAGCTTTGCTGTTTGCCAATCTTCTTGGACAGGATCACCCAGACGGGCACAAACAGCGCGGTTGCCAGAAGCAGCGCCAGAAACATCGGCCCCACCAGGTCCGGCGCCTGCAGCACGTGGGTGGCAAACAGAACAAACAGACCCACGGTCATGGCATTGGCCGCCTGCACCGCAAAAAACGCCAGCATCAATCCGCGAAACGCGCGGTTTTTCATGCAGTCCACCCAGGTTTTCCAGAGGTTGGGCCGCGCCTGTGCTGGGGGGCGGGGCTGGCGCGGTGTCCGCCACCAGAACAGCGCCAAAGCCATCGGCATCATCCCAACAAAGATCACGCCCGTCATCTGCAACGACATCCCCATCTGCCCGGCAAACACCGCAGAGGCCACCGAGGCCAGCACCGCGCCAATAATCTGGAAGATGCCTTTTGTGCCCGCGATCACAGAGCGCTCATGCGCATTGGGGGAAATCTCTAACCCAATGCTGGAATAGGGCACATCAAAGAAGGTCACGAACAGCAGATAGGCAGAGGCGACGCAAAAGAGGTAAAGCGCGCCGACCCCGTCTGGCGGGGACAGCAGCAGCCAGACAAAGAGCAATAATCCAGGAAACCCCGCCATCATCCAAGGCACACGCGGCCCCCAGCGGCTCTGGGTGCGGTCGCTTAAGGCCCCGACCAGCGGATCGGTCACGATGTCAAAGGCCCGTCCAAACAGGAACACCGCCCCCACCGTGGCTAATCCAATGCCGAGATCAACCGCATAAAATGTCGGGACAAAGCTGACGACGGCAAAGTTCACCATCGCCAAAGGCGCCGACAACAAGCTGAAGCACAGCAGCTGCCAACCGGTCATCACCCGAGGTGATGTCTCCATAGTTCCCCCTCCGATTTCCTCCACCTTGCATGACCTTAATACGCAAAACGCCTTTGTGGAGATGATTTTTTGGCGGAGGCCAAAGGTTGGCGGCCAGAGATCCCTCTCCCGCCGCCAGTGTGTTTAATGCGCCGGTTTGATAAACGTGCCGTTGCGCAGTTCGGCAAATGCCTGTTGCAACTCCGCCTGCGTGTTCATCACAATCGGCCCGTGCCAGGCCACCGGTTCCTGAATCGGCTGACCGGAAATCAGCAGAAAGCGCACGCCCTGTTCCCCGGCTTGCACAGTGACCTCGTCGCCATTGCCAAAGCGAATGAGGGTGCGGTCCCCGCTCATGTCGCGGATGTTCAGCTCCTCACCTGCCACCTCTTTCTCAAGCAGGATGCCGGTCGGCTGGCTGGCATCGGCAAAGGCGGCATCGCCTTCAAAGACGTAGGCAAAGGCGCGACGCCGTGTGTCGATGGGGAAGGTCTTTTTCACCCCCGCTGGCACGGTCACATCCAAGAACATCGGATCGGCGGCAATGCCATCCACCGGTCCGGTTTTGCCCCAGAAGCTGCCAATGACAACGCGCACTTTGGTGCCGTCATCGTCAATGATTTCCGGGATTTCCTTGGCCTCGACGTCCTGATAGCGCGGATCGGTCATTTTCAGGTCACGCGGCAGGTTGGCCCACAGTTGAAACCCGTGGTTCACCCCATTGGCATCTGCCGTCGGCATCTCCTGATGCAGAATCCCGCTGCCTGCGGTCATCCATTGCACATCGCCGGACTTGAGATTGCCGGTGTTGCCCAGGCTGTCCTGATGCTCCACCGCGCCATCAATGACGTAGGTGATGGTCTCGATTCCGCGATGGGGATGCCAAGGGAAGCCCTTCTCATACATCCGGGGATCATCATTGCGGAAGTGATCCATCATCAGAAATGGATCAAGCTCCTCTGGGTCCTGAAACCCGAACACCCGATGCAAATGCACGCCTGCGCCTTCCATTGCGGCAATGGCCTTGCGTGTCTCCAAAACTGGCCTGATCGACATGGCATGTCTCCTTTCGCCTTCCAAGATAGGGCGACAGTCGCGCCCCGACCATCGGCAGCCCCGCAACTAGACTGTGCGCTACTGCACAGATAAGCGGTGATCCGTCACAGAGCTGTGATCCTTCGCGACGTCACGGCATTCCAAACGCAGGCTTTTGAAATCTCGAAACTTGCGCGTAACGTACTCAGGCGAACAGACACTCATTGGCAGGGGAGGGCCAAATGCAAGGGTCCATGATGATGCGTCCGCTGAAGATTGCGGACATTCTAAGCTACGCGGCAGAAATCCACTCGGAGGGGGAGGTGGTTTCGGTCCGCACCGAAGGCGACATTCACCGCCAAACCTATGCCCAAACCGCCAAACGTGTGGCGCAGTTGGCGCATGGGCTCAACGCGCAGGGGCTGAAGCTTGGCGATCGCATCGCCACGCTGGCGTGGAATGGCTACCGCCACCTCGAGCTGTACTATGCCATCTCTGGTGCAGGCGGCGTCTGCCACACCATCAACCCGCGCTTGTCGGCTGAGCAGATGACCTACATCGTCAACCACGCCAATGACACCATGCTGTTTGTCGACCTGACCTTTGTGCCCATCGTCGACGCGCTGCGCGGCCAGTGGCCGGACGGTCTCAAGGTCGTGGTGATGACCGATCGGGCGCATATGCCCGACGGCGATTACCTCTGCTACGAAGAGTTGCTGGACGGCCAGCCGGAGCATTTCGACTGGCCTGATCTGCCCGAAGATACCGCCGCAGGTCTGTGCTACACCTCCGGCACCACAGGCAATCCCAAGGGCACGCTCTACACCCACCGCTCCACCGTGTTGCACGCCATGATGGTTGGCCTCTCGCTGCCCGCTGCGCTGCAACCGGGCAAACGTATCCTGCCGGTTGTCCCGCTGTTCCATGTCAACGCCTGGGGCCTGCCTTATGCCGCGCCTCTCACCGGCGCGTCCTTGATTTTCCCCGGCGGCGCTCTCGATGGCGCCAGCCTCTTCAAGCTGATGGATGACGAGAAAGTCTATTCGGCCTGGGGGGTGCCCACCGTCTGGTTAGGCCTGCAAGGCGAAATTGCCAACCAAGGCCGCATGCCCGAGGGCCTCGGAGACATGGTTGTTGGCGGCTCTGCCGCGCCAGCTTCGATGATCCAATATTTTGAAGAAGGCGGCGTGAACGTCTGTCACGCCTGGGGCATGACCGAAATGTCGCCCATCGGCACCCAAGGCAATCTGCCAGATCATCTCGACAGCAAGCCAATGGCCGAACGCATCGCCATCAAATCCAAACAAGGCCGCCGTGTCTTTGGCGTCGATCTCAAAATTGTCGACGAGGACGGCAACCGCCTGCCGCATGATGGAGAGGTCGCGGGCGAGCTTTATGTGCGCGGCAACGCCATCACCTCTGGCTACTTTGAAAACGAAGAGGCCAATGCCACCGCCTTTGACGCCGAGGGCTGGTTTGGCACCGGCGACGTGGCCACCATTGACGCCAACGGCTATCTCACCATCACCGACCGCGCCAAGGACCTGATCAAATCCGGCGGGGAATGGATTTCGTCGCTTGATCTGGAAAACACCGTCATGGCCCATCCCAAGGTCGCCAACTGCGCGGTGATCGCCGTGGCGCACCCCAAATGGGACGAACGCCCGCTGCTGGTGGTGGTGCCGTCTCCCGAAGGCAAACCCGAGGCCAGCGAGTTGATGGACCTGCTGCTGGAGCACTTCGCCAAGTGGCAGCTGCCGGACGATGTAGTGTTTGTAGACGAACTGCCGCTCACCGCCACCGGCAAAGTCTCCAAGCTCACGCTGCGCAAACAGTTTGCAGATCACAAGCTGCCAGATATGGCCTGAGCCTTGCGCAGCGATACCTTGAAAATCGCCGGCCATGACTTCCACGTGATGGTGGCCGGCGATCCCTCTAAGCCTGCGATCCTGATGCTGCACGGCTTCCCGGAATACTCCGGTGCCTTTGCCGAGCTCATTGCGCAGCTGGAAGAGGAGTACTTCTGCATCGCCCCGGATCAGCGCGGCTACGGCCAAAGTTGGCGGCCCGCCGAGGTAGACCACTACGCTGCCTCCAAGCTGGTTGGCGATGCGCTTGCCGTGCTCGACCACTACAGTCCCGACGCCCCCATCGCGGCTGTCCTCGGTCATGACTGGGGCGCGGCCGTGGCCTACGGCTTGGCCTTCCGCTATCCCGACCGCCTGCAAAAGCTGATTGTCGCCAACGGCGTGCACCCGATCCCCTTTCAACGCGCTCTGGCCGCAGGGGGTGCGCAATCGGAAGCCAGCCAATACATCAACTGGCTGCGTGCTGAGGGCTCTGAGGACAAACTCGCAGCCAACGACCACGCCCGCATGTTGGGCATCTTCTCCAAACATATGAACATGTCCTGGATGACGCCGGAGAAGCTTGCCGCTTATCAAACTGCCTGGGGGGATGCCGATCACATCCGTGGCATGGTCAATTGGTACCGCGCCTCGTTCCTCAAGGTGGCCGCTCCCGGCGTGCCCTTGTCAAGGGAAGTCCTACCCAACCTGCCGCCCCATCTGTTGCATGTGCCGATGCCCCACCTATTGCTCTGGGGCGAGAACGACACAGCACTGCTGCCGGAGTGTTACGCGGGGCTCGAAGATCACTGCGCCGATCTTACCCTGCAAACCATCCCGGAGGCCGATCACTGGCTTCTGCACCAAAAGACCGCTGAAATTGCCCGGCACATCCGCAAGTTCCTTGCGCCATAACCGCTTTCTCTTTCTCCAAATACCTCCGCCGGAGGCTCCCTAAAGCCGCCGCGCAGACCAACCCTCCGCAGAGGCTCCCCCAAAGTGACGTCATGTTACTTTGCCAGCTTCTTGCTTGAGCGCCCCGCGCGCGGCCTTATCCTGACACCAACAACAGGAGTGTCTCATGTCTGGTGACAGCCACCTTCCAAAGGCCCTACAAGGTCTGCGCATCCCCGCAGTTGCGTCGCCTTTGTTCATCATTTCCGTACCCGCGCTGGTCATTGCCCAGTGTAAGGCAGGCATCATCGGCAGCTTCCCAGCGCTTAACGCCCGCGAAGGCGAGGGCGAACACCCTCTGCTGGACACCTGGCTGACAGAAATCCGTGAAGAGCTGGACCGCCACAACCAAGAAAATCCGGACCGCCCTGCCGCGCCCTTTGCGGTCAACCAGATCGTGCACCGCTCCAACACGCGGCTCGAGCGTGACATCGAGCTGTGTCACAAACACAAGGTCCCCATCTGGATCACATCCCTTGGCGCGCGTGTGGAGGTCAACGACGCGGCCCATGATTGCGGCGGCATTGCCCTGCACGACATCATCAACAACAAGTTTGCCAAAAAGGCGATCGAGAAAGGCGCGGACGGCCTCATCGCCGTGGCCGCAGGCGCTGGCGGCCATGCTGGCCCGCAAAGCCCGCTGGCTCTCATTAGTGAAATCCGCGAGTGGTTTGACGGACCTTTGCTGCTGTCAGGTTCCATTGGCACCGGTGCATCCCTCTTGGCGGCACAAGCCATGGGGGCCGACCTCGGCTACATCGGCTCGCCTTTTATCGCCACGGAAGAAGCCAACGCCGTACAAGGCTACAAAGACATGATTGTCGACAGCGGCGCCGAAGACATCGTCTATTCGTCCCTGTTTACCGGCGTGTCCGGAAACTACCTCAAAGGCTCTGTGACCAACGCGGGCATGGACCCGGACAATTTGCCCGACGGAGACGTGAAAACGATGGACTTTGGCGGCGACCGCGAAAAACCTAAGGCATGGAAAACCATCTGGGGCTCCGGCCAAGGCATTGGCGCTGTGAAGGAAGTCACCAAAACTGTCGATCTGGTTGACCGTCTGGAGCGAGAATATATCGCTGCCTGGGAGCGCCTTCAGGATCGCATGAAATGAGCCAAATGTTCCACCTCATCCGCCACGCGCAAGCCAGCTTTGGTGCGGCTGATTATGACAACCTGTCTGACCTCGGCCATCGACAGAGCCAAGCGCTGGGCGCGGCGCTCAAACGCCAGGGTGTGAGGCCGGACGCGGTGTTCATTGGCGCGCAAAAACGCCATCGCCAAACCTGGGAAGGCATCGAAAGCGCGCTGGGCACCGGGCTTGCGCCGATTGTCGTGCCGGGGTGGAACGAATTTGACTTTGGCGGGCTGCTCGAAGCCCGCTACGCCAACCGAGATGACAAACCGGCCGGGTTGCATGACGATCGCAAAACCCACTTCCGCATCTTGCGTGACACGGTGATCGAATGGCAACGCGGTGAGATCGAAAACCCACCGGAAAGCTTTGCCGCCTTCACAGACCGCGTGCGAGAAGCCCGCGCCATTGTGGCCGCGTCCGGCGCAAAAACGCCCCTCGCGGTCAGCTCCGGCGGTGCCATCGGACGCACCATTGCCGACGTGCTGGACGCGCCTGCAGAACAGATGATCCTGCTACAGTTGCAGGTCAAAAACTGCGCCGTGGCCCGGCTGGTCATGGCCAAGGGCCATACATGGCTCAACGGGTTTAACGAAACCCCACACATTGACGGCAGCAACCAAGACGAGATGCTGACTTACAGCTAACGTGGATCTGGGGAGGAGACACCGATGGACGCAACCACCTTGGACACCGCCGCCGTTGCGCGCTGGCTCACCGAGCATCTCGACGGTTTTGGAGGACCCATTGAGGCCACCAAGTTTGACGTGGGCCAATCCAACCCCACTTTCAGGCTTGATAGCCCGTCCGGCCAATACGTCCTGCGCCGTAAGCCGCCCGGTGTGCTGCTCAAATCTGCCCACGCCGTGGATCGAGAATATCGCGTGCAAAAAGCGCTCGCCGACACCGACGTTCCCGTCGCCAACATGCACCTTCTGTGTGAAGACGATGACGTGATTGGGTCCGCCTTTTACGTCATGAATTTTGTTGAGGGGCGCACTTTCGACGACCCGCGCCTGCCAGAACTAGACAACGACCAGCGCGCCCAAGTCATCGATGAAATGGGACGCGTGCTCGCCGCCATCCATTCCGTCGACATCAACGCCGTCGGCCTGTCGGACTATGGCCCAGAGGGCAACTACTTTGAGCGTCAAGTCGGCCGCTGGACCAAACAATACCGTGCCAGCGAAACCGAAACGATCCCGCAGATGGATCAGCTGATCGACTGGCTCACCGCCAACATCCCCACTGACGACGGCAAGCGCACTCTGGTGCATGGCGATTACCGCATCGACAATATGCTCTTTGCCAAAGACCGCCCCGAAGTTGTCGCGGTGCTCGACTGGGAGCTGTCCACCATTGGCCATCCTTATGCCGATCTGGCCGCCGTGATCATGCAATGGCAAATGCCACCGGGCAACGAGGGCAGGGGGCTGGCTGGTGTCGACCGCGCCGCGCTGGGCCTGCCGACAGACCAAGAGTTCATCGCCGCCTATTGCAAACGCATGGGCCTGCCGGGCATCGAGAAATTCGGCTTTTATCTGGCGTTCTGTTTCTTCCGTATGGGCGCCATCATCCAAGGCGTGAAAAAACGCGCGCTGGATGGCAATGCGTCAGACCCCAAACGCGCCGCCAAGCTGGGCACCTTTGTACCGATGTTTGCCATGGCAGGACTGGAGGCCTCTAAACGTGGGTAAGATGTTTCAGGATAAGCTGGTGATGATCACTGGCGCCGCCAGTGGGTTTGGCGCGCTGGCGGCCGAAAACTTCGCCGAGCAAGGTGCAACACTTGGCCTGTCGGACATCAACGCAGACAAACTTGCCGCCGTGGCGGGTGGCCTGCGTGCCAAAGGTGTCGAAGTGGTCGCGGATCAGGTAGATGTCGCCGATGAAGCCCAAGTGGCCGCCCATGTCGCCAACATCGCCGAGACCTTCGGCACCCTCGATATTGGCATCAACAACGCAGGTATCGGTCACGATGTGCGACCGCTGCAATTCCTCACCACCGAGGACTTCGATCTGATGATGAACGTGAACGCCAAAGGCGTGTTCCTCTGCATGAAACATCAGATTCCGTTGATGCAAAAGGCTGGCAGCGGCGCGATACTCAACGTGGCCTCCGCCGCTGGGCTTGTCGGCTCCGGCCATCTGTCACTCTATTCCGCTGCCAAACACGCCGTCGTGGGTTTAACCAAGGCGGCGGCAGACGAAAACGCCACGCGCGGTATCCGCGTGAACGCCATCTGTCCCTCCTTCTCGGCGACGCCTATGGTAGACGAGATGGCGGACATCGTGGGTGAGCGCTCTGGTCTGAGCCGCGAAGACGCCATGACCCACATCGCCAGCCGCGTGCCCATGCGCCGGGTATCCAAACCCGAAGAGGTGGTGCAGGCGATGTTGTGGATCAATGCGCCCGAGAATAGCTTTATGACCGGACAGGCGATTGCGATTGACGGTGGTTTAACCGCGGTGTGATTGCCTTAACATAGGGCGAAGCCTGCCTGGGCTGGCGCGAATGCGCCTGCCAATGGGTAGCCCGGCGATGCCGAGCGAAACAGATTTAGATGGACCAACTCATGACCCACGCCCCACTCGACCCCGCTTTGGACGAAGCCCCTTACGAGCTGCAAAAACATCTCGGGTTTGAGCTCACCCATTGGGACACAGACTACGCCCGGCTCGCGTTGCCGATTGCGCCACACCTGATGAACCGCGCGGGCATTCCCCACGGCGGCATCTACGCGACGCTCCTGGATACGGTCATGGGCTTTGCAGGCTGCTTCACCGGCACGCAAGATCACAAGAAACTGGCCCTCACGCTTTCGCTGACCACCAATTTCTTGAGCCGCCCCAAAGGCAAAGGCCTCATCGCCGAAGGCTGGCGCACGGGCGGGGGCGCCAAGACCTTCTTTGCCGAAGGCACCATCACGGACGAGACCGGTGAGGTCATTGCCCGCGGCTCAGGCGCCTTCAAGTACCGCGCAACAACGCTTTAGCTTGCCATCGCTGTTTGCGGTTCAAGGTCCCAGCTGCGCGCCAGTTCGGCCACAGACGCCAGGATATAGTTCACGGTTTCATCCGTCATCAACACGCTCAAGTTCAGACGTACAAATCCGGGTTTGGATGTGCCTGGCCCTTGCAGGATATCGTCACGAATGACCGAGGACTGATCGTCGCCAATCTTTAGCAGTTCATGCACATAAGGTCCGGCGCAGGAACACCCGCCGCGCGCCTGAATGCCATATTGCTCGGACAACGCGCGGGTGAAGGCGTTGTGGTCAATGCGCTCGCCATAGGCATTGAGCGGCACAAACGACAGGATTGGCAGGCGCTCTTTGCGCTCCGGTGCCAAAATCCGCAGCCTTGGTTCGTTTTCCCAAGCGGCAAAGGCCCGCGCGGTCAGCACAACATTGCGCGCCGCCATCGCCTCTTGGCCAATCACCTCTTTCACCTTGAGCGCCAGCGCCACACGAATGTCTCCCACCACATTTGGCGTGCCCCCTTCTTCGCGCTGCTCCAGTTTGGTCACATAGTCATGCTGATGCGCGTTCACAAAAGCCACGGTGCCGCCACCCGGACGATAGGGCACACGGGCACAGGCCAGCTCCTCGCGCATCACCAGCACACCGCTCGCACCGGGGCCGCCAATGCACTTGTGCGGTGAAAACACCAGCGCGTCGATCTCTACCCCCTCAACCGGTGTCATCTGCATCGGCAAATAAGGCCCGCCCCCGGCATAGTCCCACGCCATGATCCCCCCATGGTGTTTGACCAGCCGGGTCAGCGCCGCCACATCCGTGCATACCCCTGTCACATTGGCCGCAGCGCTGAGCGCCACGATCACACGGCCTGTGGCCCCCCGCTCCGTGAGCAGCTGGGTCAGAATTTTGCGGTCCGGGCCAGGCAGATCGCCCTCCGGCACTTCGATCACATCCGCACCGCTTTCACGCCACGGCAGCAGGTTGGAATGGTGCTCGTAAGGGCCCACAAGAACAGTATCGCCAGCGCCGACGCCCATCAGATGCATCAACTGGTTCAGACCGGTTGTCGCACCGGAACCGGAGAAAATCACCGCATGTTCGCCAGCCCGCGCGCCGCAATGCTCCCGCACAACCTCCCGCGCCCCTTCACGCAACGCCCCCATGCGCGCACCACAGAAGGACGCATCGGTGTGGGTGTTGGCGTAGAACGGCAGGACCTCTTCCATGACAAACATCTCCACCTGACGCAGCGCCCGCCCAGAGGCGACATAATCCGCATAGACCAGCTTCTTTGGGCCGGTTGGGGTGTCAATGAGCGCCTCACCCCCAATCAATCCGGTCCGCAGGAACTCTTGCGGATCCTTCGCGGTCTTCAGCGTGTTGGCAAATGTCTCAAAAGGGGCGGTCAGATTGGTCATTTTTGTCCTCATGCGCGTCTTGAGGGGATGTTAGCCCTATCGAAATAGATATTTTCTCCCTTTCTCATCGCCAAAGGGGTAATTTTGTGGTTATATGATCGGCATGAGTAAGAAAATCGACCAGATTGATCGCAATATCCTTGATGTTCTGCAAAGAGACGCCTCCTTGTCGCAACGCGAAGTGGCGGATCGTGTGGGCCTGTCGCAAAACGCCCTGTGGCGGCGGTTGAAAAAGCTCGAAGAAGAAGGCGTGCTTTTGGGGTCGCGTATGCGCATCGATCCCACGGCGCTGGGCCTCGATCTGACCGTCTTTGTCATGGTGCGCACTCGCAATCACTCCATGGAATGGGCCGAAGGGTTCAAGTCCCATGTGGCGCGCATTCCTCAAGTGGCGGAGATGCATCGAATTGGCGGTGACTGGGACTATATGCTGAAAATCATCACCTCGGGCATGTCTGGCTACGATGCCGTCTACCGCCGCCTGACCACAGGTTATGAGCTCGATACGGTCACAGGCTTCTTCTCCATGGAAACCATGCTCGAAGACCGCCCCGTCGATGTTTTT
The DNA here is from genome assembly GCF_047124445.1 of Shimia sp. MIT1388. Classification (GTDB taxonomy): domain Bacteria; phylum Pseudomonadota; class Alphaproteobacteria; order Rhodobacterales; family Rhodobacteraceae; genus Shimia. The sequence goes on from NZ_CP138921.1 coordinate 4,093,412, forward strand.
GGTTAGGTAAAGCTTAAGCCGTCACAAAAGTTTCACTGCAACCGGCCAGAAAGCCGGCATGAAATGCTTGCGACTCACCCTTTATATCCATATTTCATGAATTATGGATATGATGTCAGCCCTCACTGCCTTTTCGGCCCTGTCCCAGCAAACCCGTCTGGAAGCTTTCCGTCTCCTGGTGACGGCAGGTGACGCAGGCATGAGCGCCGGGGACATCGCCGAGGCCTTGGACGTGCGCCAAAACACGCTTTCGGCCAATCTTTCGGTGCTGCTGCAAGCAGGTCTAGTGCGCAACCAGCGAGAGGGCCGCGTGATCCGCTACTTTGCGGACACGGACGGCATGCGCGGGATGTTGGGGTTTCTTCTGCAGGACTGCTGCGGCGGTCGGCCAGAGCTGTGCCAGCCACTCATTGAAGACCTGACTTGTGGTTGCTGAAGGAGCGCACAAAATGACCGACAAAACTTACAACGTGCTCTTCCTTTGCACTGGCAACTCCGCCCGATCCCTTATCGCCGAGGCGGTGCTAGAACGCGAGTCTATGGGCCGCTTTAAAGGCTATTCAGCCGGGTCATCCCCCAAAGATGCGCCGCACCCTTATACATTGGACCTGCTGCAAGGTCTCAACCATGACACAAGCTTTGCCCGCGCCAAAAGCTGGGAAGAGTTTGCCGGCCCAGATGCGCCAGAAATGGATTTTGTCTTCACCGTGTGTGATCAAGCCGCCGCGGAAACCTGCCCTGTCTGGCCCGGGCAGCCTATGACGGCGCATTGGGGCTTGCCGGACCCGACGCAGGTGGAGGGCTCCGAAGCCGAAAAACGCGTGGCCTTCTCGGAAACCTACCGCATGTTGCGCAATCGGATCTCCGCCTTCGTGAACCTTCCGATGGCGGGGCTCGACGCTGTCGCCTTGCAAAAGAACCTCGATGTGATTGGCGCAAACGAAGAGCCCGAGGACATCCTCACGGCCATCCGTAGATTGATGGGAACCGCAGCATGAGCGATCACAGTGCAGAACTTGATGCGGGCCTAGGCACATTTGAACGCCTGCTGTCTCTTTGGGTGGCCTTGGCGATTGCCGCGGGTCTTGCGCTGGGCAGCCTGTTCCCAGGTCTGTTTGGGTGGCTTGCCAGTCTGGAAGTCGCCTCCGTGAACCTACCGGTTGCGGTGCTGATCTGGGCGATGGTCTATCCGATGATGGTCGGGATCGATTTTGGCGCGCTCTCGGATGTGGGGCGCAAACCCAAAGGCTTGGTCATCACGGTGGTGGTGAACTGGCTGATCAAACCCTTCACCATGGCCGCGCTGGGCGTGTTGTTCTTCGAATACATTTTTGCCCCTTGGATCGATCCGCAAACCGCCAGCGAGTACCTCGCCGGTGTTATCCTGCTGGGTGCAGCGCCCTGTACCGCCATGGTCTTTGTCTGGTCCAACCTGGTGCGCGGCGATGCCAACTACACGCTGGTACAGGTCAGCGTGAACGACGTGATCATGGTCTTCGCCTTTGCTCCTATCGTGGCCTTCTTGCTGGGCGTGACCGACATCACTGTGCCATGGAGCACTTTGCTGTTGTCCGTGGTGCTTTACATTTTGCTGCCGCTGGTCGCTGGTGTCATCACCCGCAACCGTTTGATGGGGCAGGGGGGCGAGGTCGCCGTTGATACCTTCCGCGACAAGCTGCGCCCAACCTCGATTGGCGGATTGCTACTGACTGTGGTCCTGCTCTTTGGCTTTCAGGCGCAGGTGATCCTGAGCCAGCCGCTCAACATCCTGTTGATCGCGATCCCGCTGTTGATCCAAACCTACGGCATCTTCTTCATCGCATACGGCGCCGCGCGGCTCTGGAAAGTCCCGTTTGAAGTGGCCGCCCCCTGCGCGTTGATTGGGACCTCCAACTTCTTTGAACTGGCGGTGGCGGTCGCCATCTCTCTCTTTGGTCTTGGTTCGGGTGCCGCACTGGCCACCGTCGTTGGCGTGCTGGTCGAAGTGCCGGTCATGCTGTCTCTTGTCGCTTTTGCCAATCGCACCCGCGGCTGGTTCAACTAAATCCAAGCGCGGGCCGTCAGGCCCGGGCAGCGCCCGACCTCCCCCACGGGAGGGCGCTTCGCTTTCTCCCGAGGTCGGCCGCCGCCCTTAGGATTTGTCTCACCGGGGATAGAAATTGAGGAATTTCTGATGACCAAAATCGCAATCAATGGCCTTGGCCGTATGGGCAAGCTGGTAATCCGCAGCTTCTTTGACCTCGGTCTGGACGCCGACATTGTTCTGCTCAACGATCCGGTGGGCGACGCAGAGCTGCATGCGCACCTCTTGGAATTTGACACCGTACACGGCCGCTGGCGCGCTGACTTTGCCTTTGACGAAGACAGCATCACCATCGACGGGCACCAAATGCGCAAGACCGCCGCGTGGAAAATTGAGGACTTGCCGCTCAAGGAGCTGGGCATCGATCTGGTGGTCGATTGTTCTGGCGTCTTCAAGACCAACGAAAAGCTGCAACCTTACTTCGACGCGGGTGTCAAAAAGGTCGTGGTCTCCGCCCCGGTGAAAGAAGACGACGTTGCCAACATTGTCTATGGTGTGAATGACGACACCTACGACGCGCAGGTGCACAAGGTCATCACCGCAGCCTCCTGCACCACCAACTGCATTGCGCCGGTTGTGAAAGTCATGCGGGAGAAACTGGGCATTGAACAAGCCAGCTTTACCACGATCCATGATGTGACCAACACGCAGGTGATTGTCGACAAGGCTCACAAAGATCCGCGCCGCGCGCGGTCTGCCCTCAACAGCCTGATCCCAACCACCACCGGCTCTGCAAAAGCGATCATCCAGATTTTCCCTGACATGGCTGGCAAAATAGACGGTCACGCCGTGCGCGTGCCGCTGCTCAATGCCTCCCTGACCGACATCGTGTTTGACGTCAGCCGGGACACCACTGCGGAAGAGGTCAACGGCTTCTTTGCCGAGGCCGCTGCCGGTGAGTTGGAAGGCATCCTTGGCTATGAAACCCGCCCATTGGTCTCCTGTGATTTCACCAACGACGACCGCTCCACCATTGTGGATGCGCTGTCGACCCGTGTGGTGAATGGCAAACACGTGAAGATCTACGCGTGGTATGACAACGAATGGGGCTATGCCTTCCGTTTGGCTGACGTCACCCGCATGGTGCTCGCCAGTCTCTAACCCTTTGGCTCGTGCCTCTGGCACGGGCCGCGCCCGACCTCCCCCATGGGAGGGCGCTTCGCTTTCTCCCGAGGTCGGACGCGCCCCTATGTGATTTTGATGACCGAATCCCAGACTGACAAACCAGACGGCCTTGCCGCCTACATCACCGTCACCGCCGCCTATTGGGCCTTCATGCTCACCGACGGCGCGCTGCGCATGCTGGTGCTCTTGCACTTCAACGGTTTGGGCTTCTCCCCGATCCAATTGGCCTATCTGTTTCTGCTTTATGAGGTCATGGGCATTGTCACCAACTTGTCTGCAGGCTGGATCGCTGCCCGCTTTGGCCTGACCTCCACGCTCTACGCCGGCCTCACCATACAAATACTCGCGCTGGTCGCGCTGGCGCAGCTTGACCCCGCTTGGGGCGTCACCGCCTCGGTGGTCTTTGTGATGTGCGTACAAGGCGCCTCCGGCGTGGCAAAAGACCTCTCCAAGATGTCGTCCAAATCCGCCGTGAAACTGCTTGCCCCCAAAGAAGGCGGGGGGCTCTTTCGCTGGGTGGCTCTTCTGACCGGCTCCAAAAACGCAGTCAAAGGCTGCGGCTTCTTCTTGGGGGCTGCGCTGCTTGCCATCTGGGGCTTCCAAGCCTCGGTCTGGGGCATGGCCATCATCCTTGCGGTGATCCTCGCTGGCGTGGTGGTCTTCATGCCCTCCGGCCTGCCACAAGGCTCCAAGAAGGCGAAGTTCTCTCAGGTCTTCTCCAAAGACAAAAACGTCAACCGGCTTTCATTGGCCCGGATGTTCCTCTTCGGCGCGCGCGACGTGTGGTTTGTGGTCGGCATCCCGGTTTACTTCAACGCGGTCCTGTCAGACGGCACCGCCGAGGGCCGCCGCGAGGCCTTCTTCATCATCGGCATCTTCATGGCGGTCTGGATCATCCTTTACGGCGCGGTGCAAGGCAACGCCCCGCGCATCCTGAAAGCCGCCAATGCCACCACCGACGAGGTGGTGCAGAAAGCCATCAACTGGGTCGGCTATCTAACTCTGATCCCGCTGGCCCTCACCGTCGCTGTTCTGCTGCTCGATACTTCCAACGCGCTCACCGCCATCCTGATCCTGGGCTTGCTGATCTTCGGCTTTGTCTTCGCGGTGAACTCCTCGGTTCACAGCTACCTGATCCTCGCCTTCACCTCGGACGAGCGCGTCACCATGGATGTAGGTTTCTACTACATGTCCAACGCCGCAGGCCGCCTGCTCGGCACGCTGCTCTCCGGCCTCAGCTATCAGATCGGCGGCTTGTGGCTCTGCTTGTTCACTGCCGCAATCATGTCTGGGCTGAGCTGGCTCGCGGCGAGACGGCTGCGACAGGGCTAACCCTAGCTCAAACCGGCTCCGCCTCCGGATGCAGCGCGTCGTTCAACCACGCCAACTCCTCCGGCAGCGCCAACCGGTTGATCGCCACTGACGGCGCCTTGGGCAGGTCCGCCGCCGCTGCCCGTGCCGCCTTGAGACCCGCCGCATCGCCCGCCCTCTGACAGGCCAAAGCCTTCAACAGCTGAATGCCACGATCCATCGGACTTAGATCCGCCGCCTCAAGCGCGGCCACATGCGCCGCCTCCGGCTGACCCGCGCCAAGCAGTATCCGCGCGTTGAAACACAACCGGTTGATACGGAAAGGATCCCCGCTGCCCATTTCCTCGTAAGCACTCAGCGCATCCAACGCGCCTTCGTTGTCACCTTCCAAAAACGCTTTTTGGGCAATCAGATCTACTATGCCAATGAAGTTCGGATTGATCTCGCGCGACCGGGCAATGTCGAACGCAGCCCCTATAAAATCGCGTTTCACCTTGAGCCGGTAGGCACCACGCGCCCAGAACACAAAGTCGCTGGTCGGGCATTCCGCCACCGCCACATCGAGATCTTTGCCCAGCTGTGTCAGCATCTCCGGCGACAGCTGCGAGAACTGCACACCACTCAAGTTCAACCGGCTCTGCGCCCGCATCGCCAGCGACATGCCGTCCCCGGGGCTCAGCAAGACCGCGCGGTCCAGCGCCGCCAACCCGTCTTCCCAGCTTGGAATATTCTGCTTGAAAAACATTGACGCCGCCCGCGCGCGCAGCTCCGACACGCTCAGTTGATTGAGGCTCAGATGTGCCAACCGGTCGCCATCCCGTTGGATGGTCTGCAGACGCACATCGCCTTCAAGCCGTGGCATCAGCTCGTCGACAAAGGCAAAGGGATCACTTGGATCGCCCTCATAGGTGCCGGTCCACAGCGTCTGCATGTCCTCACGAAGGATCAAAGACATGGTGAACCGTGCCCGTGTGCCCGCAACCCGCAGCCGCCCGCGGATTAGGAAATCCGGCGGCGTCGCCTCAAGGTTTTCCGTGTCAATCGTGCTCACACCGGTGCGTTTGTGAGATAGCTGCACCAACCCGTCATGCAGGTCATCGGCAATCGCGGCATTGTCCGGCGTTTCCGGCGCCGCCACAAACCGCTCAAACCCCACCGACGGCAAAGCGCCCTTGTCCGGCGCAGTGGTCAGGTTCGCAGGCCGCCACTGATACAGACGGATCGGCTTGGCAATGTTTTTCAGATTGAACACACCCACGTCTTTGAGCTCTTCCTGCCGCTCGCTGGACAGCGCCTGAAACAGGTCTTCGCTGAACATCGCCCCACCGGGCGGCGCTTCGGTCTCGATCCGCTGGGCAATGTTCACGCCGTTGCCGTAGAAATCCGCCTCATCCTCGACAATCTCGCCAATGTGACAGCCAATACGCAGTTTGATCACCTCATGCTCCGCCAGGCTGCTCTGCACCTCCTCGGCACAATCCAGCGCCTCTTCGACGCTGGGAAAGGCCAGAATCCAGCCGTCGCCCATGCGTTTGAGCACCTCGCCGCCATGGTCTTTGGCGACAGGTTCCAGATGTTTTTTGCGCAGCTCCTGCACAGAGGCCACGGCCAGCGCTTCGTCCTCGCCCATCAGGGCCGAATACCCTACCAAATCCGCACACATCAAAGTGGTCAATCGCCGGCGCATGAATGTCTTCCCTGACAATAAAGGGGGCGCGTGTTGTTGATCCCGCGCGTGCCCCAACCCTGGCCCAGAATCTTGGGTCAGAAAAGCGCGTTATCAAGGGGGATGCCCGGAAATTCCCGGCAGGTCCACGCACAATGCCTGTGCGGGACGGCGTCTTTAGAGGCAGCGTTAGGCAAAGACCAGCGGTTTTGTGGTCACAAGTTTGTGGGGGGAGGGGGCGCGCACTAACATCCGCCGTCACACAGCTCGGCAGAGCCGAGCCGCGCTTGCCCCTCCCCAAGGGAGGGCGCTTTGCACCCACCTAGGGTCGGGCGCTGCTCTTTCTAGCACGCAATTTGACACCTTTTACCGGATCACTTGTGATCCGGATCGCAGCCGACTCCGCCCCCCAGGGCGGGTGCGATTTTGCGACGGCTATGCCTGACGGGACGTTGGGGATACGTGGACAGAGACGTGCCAAACGGAGGGCCGCCCTCGGGGTCGGGTGCAATCCTCTGTTGCGGCAAGCTTTCTGATCAAAATGGCCAAAGGCCAATGATCATGTCCACCAGACTGTGTAGCGTTTGCACAACCCGAGTGCCTTTGTAGCCGCTGCTAGCATCAATCCGCTTCACAATCTCTGAGCTGCGTACGATCAATCGCATTTGTGCGACGCGTCCGAAGAACCGTCTGATCGCTCCACCTTGAACTTCGCCGGACGAGGTGGAAATGGTTTTTGCATCCAGCGCCAATTCCTGACCCAGGTTTGGTGAGCTGACCGCTATCAACTCTGTCGCTTTTTCCACAATTAGCTGTTTCTGGTCGTCATTTGCAGTTCGCAGTTTATGCTGAACACGCTGTTCCCAGGCCGCCACAACCTCCGGATGGTTGGCTCGCAAATCCGTCACCGCTATATCCAGCACTCGTTCTAATGCTGACAGTTTTGGGTCTTGGAAGTAGGTGCCATTCTTCAGCCCTTCAACAATATCCTCGCGCGCGATTTCAAAGTTTTGCTCGATTGCGCTAGCGTTCTCGCGACAGTCGTTCAGCGTGAATTCGATATAGAGCCAAGCAACCGAGGACGTATTGAGGCCACAGTTACTTTGACTGGCGATCTTCAATGCAAACTCCACCTGTTGAAGTGCGGTATCCACGATCTTTTCCGCGCACAGAACAGTGGGAACGATAGCAAACTGATCACCGTTATCATCAAACACCACAGCGTCAGCCTGTGGTAGTTCCCCTGCAACCCAATCCGTCTCAATGTCGCGAATAGTCTTTGCAATCGCTTCGGGACCTTTCTCCCAAACTGCATTATCAATTGAGGCTACTTGCAACTGCAGGTCCCAATCCATTGGAGTGCCTTCAAACATTCCCCGATACCACTTTTTCCAGAAAGCCCACGTGCTGTCTGGGTCCTCGCGTGCTTGAAACGCAGCCCAGCGATCAACCATTTCTTGAACAGCGTTGTTTTCAGGCCAGAGCATTTCTTTAAATACGACCACCGGTGCTTGGTTTCTTAGAAGCATCGTATCTGAAATAGCGGCGTCATCCGTGGTTGTCCCTGCAGACGGCGCTGACGCGGTGTCGGTTGAACGTGCAACAGAACGTGCAGCAGATCGCGCGGCCGTTCGGGCTGTTGAGTAGGCTGTTGAATCAGCAACTGACCTCGCTGCCGAAAAAGCAGCGGAACGAGCGGCAGAGTAGGCAGCAGCATCCGCCGCCGCGCCAGCAGATCGGCCTGCATTTAGTTGTAAACGCGCTGCTTCCTTCGGTCGCGCCGCTACAACAACTCCGGTTGTGATAACAGCGCGAAAACATGCCAGAAGAAAAACTCCGCCGTTCATGGCTTTGAATGATTTGTCCACCGCGCTCATTGCTGCAGGCAACACGCGCAACGCGGATCTGCCAGCAATCGCTTGGCTCAATTCTGGCTCTTGACCAAGCAGCCACTCTTCCAACTGCTCCAAATTCACAAAGTTCACGTCACTCACCACCCAAAACCCCTCGTTAACCCAAATAACCCGCCCCGCACCCTACAGCGCTGCTTGACCAACGCAAGATTCCCCCTCATATCCCGCAGCATGAGCACCGATCTGTCCAAAATCCGCAATTTCTCCATCGTGGCCCACATCGACCACGGTAAATCCACCCTTGCTGACCGCCTCATCCAGGAGACGGGCACGGTGGAAGATCGTGACATGAAGGAACAGCTGCTCGACAGCATGGACATCGAGCGGGAGCGTGGCATCACCATCAAAGCCAACACCGTGCGCATCGACTATAAGGCTGATGACGGCGAGACCTATGTGCTCAACCTCATCGACACCCCCGGTCACGTCGACTTTGCCTATGAAGTCTCCCGCTCGATGAAAGCGGTCGAAGGCTCGCTCTTGGTGGTGGACAGCACCCAGGGTGTGGAGGCGCAGACGCTTGCCAACGTCTATCAGGCCATCGAGGCCGACCACGAGCTGGTGCCTGTGCTCAACAAGATCGACCTGCCAGCCTCTGACTGTGACCGCGTCGCGGAACAGATCGAAGACGTGATCGGCATCGACGCCACCGGCGCCATTCAGGTCTCCGCCAAAACCGGCCAAGGCATCCACGAAACGCTCGAAGCCATCGTGAAAGAACTCCCAGCGCCCGAAGGCAACATCGACGCGCCGCTCAAGGCGATGCTGGTGGACAGCTGGTACGACGCTTACTTGGGCGTGATCGTTTTGGTGCGCATTATGGACGGCACCCTGAAAAAGGGTCAGCGCGTCAAATTCATGTCCAACGGCACCTTGCATTCGGTGGACCGTGTTGGCGTCTTCCGTCCGGAAATGCAGATGGTTGACAGCCTCGGCCCCGGCGAGATCGGCTTCCTGACCGCCTCGATCAAACAGGTGCGTGACACACGCGTTGGGGACACCATCACCAACGACCGCCACGGCACCGAAGAAGCGCTGCCGGGCTTTAAGCCTGCGCAACCGGTGGTCTTCTGTGGCCTCTTCCCGGTTGATTCAGCTGAATTCGAAGACCTGCGTGACGCTATCGACAAGCTGGCCCTGAACGACGCATCTTTCTCGTTTGAAATGGAAACCTCCGCCGCGCTGGGCTTTGGCTTCCGCTGCGGCTTCTTGGGCCTCTTGCATCTCGAAGTGATCCGCGACCGGATCGAGCGCGAGTACAACATCGAGCTCATCACCACCGCGCCGTCGGTGATCTATCACGTCTACATGAAGGGCAAGGAAAACGAGCCCGCCGAGATGATCGAGCTGCACAACCCCGCCGACATGCCCGACATGTCCAAGGTCGACCACCTCGAAGAACCGCGCATCAAGGCCACTATCCTTGTGCCCGACGAATACCTCGGTGACGTGCTCAAACTCTGCCAGGACCGTCGTGGCATCCAGGAAGACCTCACCTACGCCGGCTCCCGCGCCATGGCGGTCTATGACCTGCCGCTCAACGAGGTGGTGTTTGACTTCTACGACCGTCTGAAATCGGTGACCAAAGGCTACGCCTCCTTTGACTACCAGATGACCGGCTACCGCGAAGACAACCTTGTGAAGATGTCCGTGCTGGTGAACGACGAGCCGGTCGACGCGCTCTCCATGATGGTGCACCGCGACCGCGCAGAACAGCGTGGCCGGGCGATGTGCGAAAAGCTCAAAACCCTGATCCCGCGCCACATGTTCAAGATCCCGATCCAAGCCGCCATCGGCGGCAAAGTCATCGCCCGCGAGACATTGTCAGCGCTGCGCAAAGACGTGACGGCCAAGTGTTACGGCGGCGACGCCACGCGGAAACGCAAGCTCTTGGACAAGCAGAAAGCCGGTAAGAAAAAGATGCGCCAGTTTGGGAAAGTCGACATCCCGCAGGAAGCATTTATTTCCGCGCTCAAAATGGACGACTAAGGCGTCCAGTTTCGAGCGCGAGTGCGCGGAAGCGAAGGCAAAGCCTTCGCGGGCGCACCCCGTTCCTTACGGCACGCAACGCCAGCCCCAATCCCCCAATGGCCGCTCCATCAAGCGGCCTTTCTGATTGCGCGCCACCCGCATAGCGTGCAGGGTTCTCGCCATGCCCAAACGCAACAAAGCCTCCTTCTACGATCTCGTCCGCCTCGCCGAACAAGAAGGCCGGGATGGTTCAGCCTTCGCCGCTGCACTCGAAACCCCAGAATGCCACTCGGTCGTAATGGCCAAGCTGGAAAACCACGTCGATGGCGCGTGCAGCACCATGGAATACAACGACATTTTCTTGGGCCGTATCGCCAGAGATTGTGAGTTCTGGGCACCGCTTCTAACAGAAGACGACCTGGCCGAGATCGCCGACCAACTGCGCTCTGCACCTGTTTTGAAGGGGCGAGGCGGGAATTGGTGGCGCGACGGCGTCAAGTTCCAAGACCTGCCATGGTGGCCATCCGCCTAGCAGCAAGGGTCGCGCCCGACCCCGAGGGCGGCTCTCCACTTGGCGCATGCCTGTCCGCACATCCCCCAGCGTCCCGTCTGATGTGACGTTGCAAAATCGCACCCGCCCTGGGGGGCGGGGTCGGGCGCGATCCGGATCAGAGATCCGGGGGCAAGTTGAGGCATTTGGAAGCAATTTTCTCGTTAGGGTTGAGGTTTGACTATGAGTCTCTATCTTGTTGCCAAAATGACGGGGGCAGTTATGCAAATCGGAATAAGAGTTTATCAAGTGCAGGTGTTTCACAATCACGCTCTCCAAAAAATAACTTCTGACGGTGGACCAAACGACCTACTAGAATTTACCCAGCAATTCTCAGCGAGGTGCTCGAAAGCGGCATTGGACGATGGCGAAAGCAGAATGGTTCGTTACGAACCTGAGCCGAACTTTAAAAATAGCGCGCACGGCTGGATGCGCTACGGAAAATATGGTTACGGTTCGCAAGTCGAAGACGTAAATACCGGCAAGATCGCGTTGAATCGCGGCACTAGCCAGGCTGATACCATTCCTTTGTACTATCGGTATTGGTTTGCTGAAGGCAAAAAGTACGGTTTGCTGGCCTTACAGTCTTTTGGGGGCCTCTCCTGTGTCGAAGTTGTTAATCGCGCGTTTACAAACACGCACGCATTAGCCTTTCCTGACCATAGAGTTACGTTTTCCAAAGTCATGCCAAATGACGCAAAGCTCTATGGAAACAGAGATGTCAGGCAGATCCATCTGGTCAAGAAGGACGCTGATCAAAGTGTTATCGAGAAAGCTCTGCGGCCCGAAAACAAATCTCACAAAGTTGATGTGGAACTATCCATCAAAGCTCGGGCGGGAGGAACTTTTGGGAAACTAAAGGATCTTGATACTAAGATGGGTGGTCATCTGGAGGTCGGCGATATTGACTACGAGGGGGTGTTTGCCGAAGTGAAAGTCGGCAGCTCTTACAAAAGGATTGGAGTTTTGGGGGTTTCGTCTAGCGCAGGAGTAATCGACATAACTGATGAAGTTACCCGCGACGCCGATAGACATCCTGAACTCAAGAGCATTCAAAAATCGGTTTCTAATCACATTTCTGATTTCTCGAAGGTATTGGGATGAGCTCTCACCTTAGCCTTAAATGTGTGTGGCAAGACTATTGGGCTGGGTTGAACAGAGATTTATCATTCCTACAAAGGCTTGGGGTGATAATAGTTTTCTTCGGCGTGCCCATACTGGCAGCCACAACGAGTTACTGGTGTCAGCTCAAACTACCAAAAGAACAGTTCTCTTCCTTGGTTTCTGTGTATGCGATTTTTTCCGCACTGCTTTTTGGGGCGCAAGTTTCAGCATTCACGATATTCAAAGGAATTAAGGATCAACAGGTTGAGAGTCTCGACCCGAATGAGCCGGATGAGGTTCTAAAGGAAAATCGAAAAAGCGTTGCAGAAGAAAGAGTTAAAGACCTTAGACTTGCGTTCAGAGACATTAACTCCAACATTTCTTACCTTATTCTCAACTCGATACTTTTGCTTTCAATTGTCCTTGTGCTTGTTCTGTTTGGGAAGGCAAACGTCTTCTCTACATCAGTGATAGTTGGCCTAACGGTTCACTTGATCTTGACCTTGGCAATGGTGGTCAAACACTGCCATTTGGTGTTCTCTGCGGCGTACGCTGAGATTTAGGCGGGCTTTGAGACGGTTCGAAGTGTTTCTGACATTTGCGCCCGACCCTTCCCACGGGAGGGCGCTTCACGGGGCTCCGCCCGCTCACGGCTGAAATCGTCCACTGGACGATTTCCAAGACGCCGTTCGCCCATCCCAGGGTCAGGCGCTACCCTCTGTTGCGAGCCGTAACCCTCAAAACACCCGCCAAACGCGTCCCGCACACCGCGCGCAATCTGTACCAACCCAATCCAGCCCGCTGGGCTCCGCCCGTTCGCGGCTGAAACGGTCCACTGGACCGTTTCCAAGACGCCGCTCACCGCCACAAAAATCCATCCTTCCCCAAATCCCCCACATCTCTCACCTTTCCCAACCCATCCCCAGCTTATCCACAGGAAATCCCCAAGCTTCCCCAATGGCTTACCCCCAGCACCCTTCATAAAACTGTCACTTTTTTCTTGCCCGACTCGGCCCTCCTGACCCACCATCAAGTCAACGCAAGGGATCGCAAGATCCGGCGCGGGACGCTGAGGTCTTCCGGAGAGGGGCATATGCCCGCCAGTGACTGGCGCGGGGAAAGGACGGCTTGCCGGAACAGACCTCGCAAGGCGCGTTTGATGCCTCGTTTGAGGCCCACCACAACGCGTCGTCCACGCTGGACTATTCGACGGATCGCTGGCCGAAATGCCTGTGAGATCAGGCCGCCCTCATCCTACGGCGGCGGGCCCTGCAGGCAGGAAGGCGGCACAGGCCTGAGCGGTGGCCGATGGGAAGAAGGGACAACACCACGCGGACGGATCGCACAACCCAGTGCGCGTCACCTGCAAGGTGCTTTGAACATCGGTTTGGGGGGAGGTGATTGTCCTCTTGCCGGAAGCGGGCTCCTTTGGGGCTGCGTTTGTGGCGATAGGCCAAGCAGATCCCGCTGCACTGGCCCGGATGGGCTTGCCCCATCTTTGGGGCGGGTTGGACTGGCTCCGTTTGGGGCTGGCCTGTGGTCTCGCTAAGAGGCCGCGCAAAAGGGACAGCGCGAGATGAATGCGCGTGACGGGTGGGGCAACCTGCTTTGAGGGCCATTCAAAACGAAGGCGTCAGGTCGTGGGCATGGGTCGTGTTTTGATCCGCTGCCGTCCATCACCTGACGCCTTCTTTCTTTTTCGATTTCCGCTCACGGATGCGCGATGCCCCCTTAACAGGGCGCGCTGCTGTGCCTACCCTCTTGGCAGACACATCAGAGGAGTGCCCCCATGCCGACCACCGCCGCCGACCTTCTGCAAGCCGCCCATGCGGTTGTCCCGAAAATCTCCGCTGCCGACGCGCAGGCCAAAGTTGCCGCCGGGGCGCTGCTCTTGGATGTGCGTGACGCGCCCGAGCTGGCCGCCAATGGCCGCGCCGAAGGCAGTCACCACATCCCGCGGGGCATGCTCGAATTTCGCGCTGACCCGGCCACACAGTTCCACGACCCGGAATTGCAGTTTGATCGCCCGGTGGTGTTGCACTGCGCCTCCGGCGGCCGCGCCGCGCTGGCGGGCAAGCTGCTCAAGGACATGGGCTATCAGGACGTGCATAATCTCGGTGGATTCAAAGACTGGGTCGAAGGTGGCGGCGCTGTGATCGAGCCGGTCGACCCCGGTATGTAAGCTGGCGTTGACGTCAAATCTTGCACTGTCGCGATACCGCCCTGATACCGACGCAATACCGACGTGCAATTTGGCGCAAACTTCCGTCTGGAAAATTCCCGTTTAGCCGCCTAAACTTAGCAGGCCCGCCAGATTTGCGCGGGCCTTTTGACCAAAGATTTTAGAGACTGGAAGAACACCTATGAGCACCAATCGCGAGACGCTGACCAAAGAATTGCTCGAACTGGTCGCGCAGGAAGGCATGGTGGAACCGTCTGAAATCACACCAGAAAGGCCGCTTGAGGAGCTGGACATTCAGTCCGCGGACTTTGTGATGATCCTCATGGCGATTGAGGAAAAATACGGCGCCTATGTCTCTGTGGACAACGAGCTGACCGACGTTGTGACGGTGCAGGATCTGCTGAACCTAGCGATCTCCAAAATCGAAGCGCATCAGGCCGCAGAGGCGTGAGCCGCGTCGTCGTCACCGGCCGCGGCGCCGTCTCCGCCTGCGGTCTTGGCGCGGATGTTTTGATTGATGCAACACAGGCCGGCACCTCTGGCGTGAAGCCAATCCATTTTGACGATCTGGACGCTCAACGGGTGAAAACCGCTGCGCGTTTGTCAGAGGCGGATCTGGCGCAGGTTCTGGGAGAAAAAACCCACCGAATGCGTGAACCAGTCGCCGAATATGCGCTGACCGCGGCGCGGGAAGCCGTGGCGCAGGCGGGTCTGACGGAGGACCATTTTGGTGACAGCTGCGGCGTGTCCATCGGGTCCGGTTTTGGCGGCGGACAAACGCTCAACATCAACTATCTGAAGCTGGGCCGCGAAGGCTCCATGCGGCTTGACCCGATGTCGGTGCCCAAGATCATGAACAACGCCGCCGCCAGCTGGGTGTCCATGGAGTTTGGCGCAACCGGTCCGGCGCTGTGCCTCGCCACCGCCTGTTCCTCGGGCAGCCAGTCCATCGGCATGGGCTATCAAATGGTCGCCTCTGGTCAGGTGGACCGCTGCCTCGCTGGCGGCGCGGAAGCCTGTCTGGAAAGCGGCGTGTTTCGGGTCTGGGAGCTGCTGCGGGTGATGACCGCAGAGCAAAACCGCCCTTTCAGCAAAGACCGCAACGGCATGATCCTTGGCGAAGGGGCGGGGGTTCTGGTGCTGGAAAGCCTAGAAAGTGCTGAGGCACGTGGGGCGACCATCCTGTGTGAGCTGGTTGGCTTTGGCACCAACTCTGACGCGGGTGATCTTTTGCGCCCCGATCCCAACCGCGCCGCCGCCTGTATGCGCATGGCGCTCAAGTCCGCAGACCTGACGCCCTCCGATATCGGCTATGTGAACGCCCATGGCACCGGCACGGTGGCCAATGACGTGAACGAAGTGACGGCGCTCCGCGACGTGTTTGGCGCGGAACTGGACGGGCTGGATGTCTCTTCCACCAAGCCCATCCACGGCCACGCGCTTGGCGCGGCAGGCGCATTGGAAATGATTGTCGCCATCGGCGCGTTGCAACGCCAATCCGTGCCGCCGACCATCAACTTCACCGAGGTCGACCCCAAGATCGGCCTTGATCCGGTCGCCAATGTGGCCAAACCCAAACCTCTTGCGGCCGTAATGTCCAACTCACTGGCGTTTGGCGGCATCAACGCAACCTTGATTGCCAAGGCCTATGCGCCAAACTGAGATGGGCGCAGCGCTGCAGCAATTGGCAAGCGGTGTGGCCGAGGGCGACAGCGCAGCCTTGTCCGACCTGACTGCTGAACTTCTCCAGCTTCCCGACAAAGCTGCGCGGCTCACAACTCGCGCCGCCTTCTTGCTGGGCGATCCCGCGCTTGCGGCGATACGGGATGGTCTCACCGCACCAGCCGGCACATTTGCCGTGCAGGAATCTCAACGGATATCTGGGATTGAGGATCGTGCTGTGGTCGCCGGTGCAAACGTTGTGGTGTCCTCTCAAACCGACGAAACATCCGCACGGTTGAGCTTTCAGATCAGGGACACGGAAGCCGCCCTCGAAACCCGCGTCCGCTTCCTGACGTCAGAGACAATCCGCGCCCTGGCCGCGCCCAGGCTTCAGCCCAGAATGCTGGGGCAGGGGGCGCAGATTTTGGCAACATTGCAACTCACCGCGACCCACATAACGCGCTACACCACCTTGGCGCACGACCCTAATCCGCTGCATGCGGACATTACTGCGGCGCAAGCGGCTGGTTTCACAGATGTGATTGCGCCGGGCATGTTGCTGTGTGCCTTGGCAGAAGCGGGTTTTGCGCAGACCAATCCCTACACCAAAATCCACGACCTGCGCGCCCGATTCTTGTCGCCCGCGTTGGTCAATACCTCGGTTCAGGTGGTCGTTTCGCAAACATCAAAAACAAAATCGCGCGTGTTTGTGGTCAGCGAAACACAAGACATCCATGCCATCGTGGACATTTTTCCAACTGGCTAGGTGCTTCGTTGGCTACCACCAAGGCGTAAACCTCAGCATATGTGACGCAAGGGTTTCGGAGATGACCGCTGGAATATCTGAATTCTTATCCGCCCAGACTTCCGAGGTGATTTGAACGGGGCCCGCATGAGAGTTTCTGGAGAAAAACGTTTGACGTATGTACTGCTTTTCTCCGACTATGATCTCCGATTTGAGGCCAGGGTGGACGTGGCCGCGCACGCGAAAAGGCGTGGTTTTGACACAACGTCCTGAACCGGAAATCGCCAGATCCGCACAATAGTGTTTGAGCCGATCTCGGTAGCTATTAGCCCGTTCGAGCAAATCAACGGTTGAGAGAGGCGTTACGTCCAGGAATGCTTCCACCTTGGATTCGCAGTTCAGGCACCTGTAGTGGAGTTGGCGGTCGACTTGCTGCACTTCCCAGCCTTCATCGACCAAACGCTGGATGAGGTCTGGAAGGTCGGTAAACTTGTAATAGGCCTCTAGCCCGTCTTCCGCCAAGGCCAAAGGGGCCCACGTGCAGCTTGCTATGGAAATCAGCAAAACCTTGAGCACGGTTCTCAGTTGCTGACCCAAACCTTTGCTCACTGACAGGCGTAATACGCCCAGATCATCACCAGATAGGTCAGCTGATGCAGCGCCTGATCGGTGCCCATGGCGTACCAATAAAGCGGCTGTTCCGGGGTCAGGTTGCGATTTACCGAATAGCGCGCCTTGGCCCAGTCAATGTGGAAGTGCACGATGAACTCCACCAGCACCATCCAGAAAATCAGCATCGGGCTGGCGCCAAACACGGCCAGAACAAGGATCGAAAACACCGCATGGATGCCCGCGTGTTGCGCGCGCCCCATGTGCCAGTATTTCTCGCGGCCCATGATCATCTTGGCGTTTTGCAGGAAAAAATCCGCCACCAAGTGTTTGATCTGAAGTGCCGCGACCAGCAACAACACTGTCGTGATCTGGTCCATAGACCTCGCCCCATCCTAAGTTCTGAAAAGAGACTAGCGGTAGAATCAAGGAACAGCAAACCTCTGTTTTCACTCTAGCAAACTTCGATTAAGAATCCGTTTGAACAGGCCCCACTTCGGTTGGTAGCATTTGCCGAATGGGACGGCGCGGACCCCGCGCCGCAAACCGGGAGTAGACGGTATCGAACGCTCATTATTTGCCTTCATCTGGAAGTATTCGAAACGTGACCAGATGGTGCTTCTGGTCCTGACGGTCTGCCTTTTTCCGTTACAGTTCCTGACCTTGGAACTGCCCAAGCGCATCATCAACGACGCGATTGATGCGGACACATCTTACATCGATGTGCTCAATTGGGAGATGACGCAGGAAAACTACCTGATCATGCTCAGCTGCCTGTTTTTGCTGGCAGTCTTGTTCCACGGGCTGATGAAAATGCGCATCAACACCATGAAAGGTGTACTCTCGGAACGTATGCTGCGCCGCTATCGCTACACATTGATATCGCGCATCACCCGCTTCCCGCAGCCGTACCTGCGCCGCACCTCTCAAGGCGAGATGGTCAGCATGGTCACGGCCGAAGCGGAACCTCTGGGCGGCATGATGGGGGACGCCATCAGCCTGCCGGTGATGCAGGCCGGGCAAATGCTCACGATCCTGACCTTCCTGTTTCTGCAAAACGTCTGGTTTGGCCTCGCCGCGATCGCGCTGATCCCCTTGCAGGCCTGGCTCATTCCCAAGCTGCAACGTCAGATCAACCTGCTGAACAAAGACCGGATTGTGCAGGTCCGTCATCTCGCCGCAGAAATTGGCGAGACCGCCACCGGCACGCCCGAGCTGCGCGGCAACGGCGGCTGGCGCTTCCGCCTGTCGCAAATCACCCGCCGTCTGGGAACGCTCTTCCTGATCCGCCTGTCGATCTACAAGAAAAAGTTCTTCATGAAGTTCCTCAACAACTTCATCACCCAGCTGACGCCGTTCTTCTTCTACCTCGTGGGCGGCCTTCTTGTGATCCGCGGGCAAGTCACCCTCGGCGCGCTTGTGGCGGCTTTGGCCGCGTACAAAGACCTGTCGTCGCCGTGGAAAGAGCTGTTGAACTATTACAACCGCGTCGCCGACCTGTCGCTGCGCTGGCACCTGATTGGCGACCGCTTTGGCCCATCAGGCATGGTCGACGAAGAACTGATCGACAATGAGCCCGACGACATTCCACGCCTGACTGGCGACATCGTCCTCAAAGACGTCTACGTGCGCGATCATGACGGCGACAGCGTGCTGGAAAACATCTCCACCACCGTGCGCCAAGGCGCGGTGATCGGCATCCGCTCCCAAGACGCTGAGGAGCGCCGAGCTGTGGCCGAGCTGTTCACGCGAGAGATCACGCCTTTGAGCGGCTCGCTTTCGATTGGTGACGTGAAACTCAACGACCTGCACCAACGGGTGATCGCCACCCGTGTTGGCTACGCCGATCCGTCGCCCTACGTGTTTGAAGGCACTTTTGGCGACAACGTCCTGATGCCACTTAAGCAAAAGCCACTCTCCGATCTACCCGATCCCATGGGCGAGGCGGAGGAGAAAAAACGCGCGTATGAATCGAGCCGCACCGGCAACAGTGGTGACCGCCTGTTCTCGGATTGGGTCAACCCAGCGCTTGGCGACCTTGTCAGTGAAGATGACGTGCACGCCTGGTGGGTGGCCGTCATGGACGCCACCGGCGCGGGCAACGCCCTGTTCCGCAAGGGGCTCGATCAGCCGTTTGCGGAAAACGACCACCCGGAACTGGCGCAAACTCTCGTCGATCTGCGCCCACAAATCCGCGCGGCGCTGGACAAGGCGGGCCTCACCAAATCCTACTTCCGCTTTGACCGTGACCAGTACAATCCGGCCCTGCCTGTGGCCGCCAACCTGTTCTTTGCCACCCCGCGCCAGATGATCACCGACGGCCGCGAGGAGCGCATCAGTGAGTTCCTGAAACTGCTGCAAGAGCTGGGCATCGAAGAGAGCATCCTGCGCATGAGCCGCGAAGTGGTGGAAATGCTGAACCAGACCTTTGGCGTGGACGGCACCGACCACCCGCTGTTCCAACAGCTTGGCTTTGATCCGGACGACTTCACCCGCAACGTGGAGCTGTTTGCCAAGAGCCGGGATGTGCGGCTGGCCAATATGACGCAAGAAGAACTGGAGCAGATGATCTCGCTGCCGCTTCTTGTGTCCGCGGAACGCATCGGCGCAGGCTTTAGTGATGAGCTCAAGCAATCGATTCTGGAACTGCGCCACTCCGAGGCACAAAAGCTCTCTGAATGGACCGCCGTCTATTTTGCCCCCCTGCGCGAAGACCGCTATGCCCCCGGCCTGACGGTTCTGGAAAACGCGATCTTCGGCAAACTCGCCGCATCTGCAGGCCCCCGTGCCGAGCAAATCCGCGACATCGTTGCGCAAACCTTGGCAGAAGCGGGCATGAAGCAAGAGGTGGCAGAGCTGCTGTTCGCTGTGCCCACCGGCATCGGCGGCGCGGGGCTTCCCTCTGCCTTTGCCGAACCGCTCGCCATCAGCCGCGCAGCCATCAAAAAGCCGGATGTGATGATCCTCAACCGGTGCCTTGCCAACTATGAGGAAGGGCAGGCGGCACACACCATCGCTCACCTGCGCGAACTGCTGCCCAACACCACCTTCCTCTATCTGGAGGAGGAGTTTGAGGATGCTGACAGCTTTGATCTGGTGTTGGAGTTGGAACATGGCCGCCTGAAAGACAGCGGTGTGGCTGCGGTGGACGACACCGACAACGCCGCCAGCGCCGACCTGCGCCGCAAGATGCGCGCGCTGGCCTCGGCCGACATGTTCAACGGATTGTCTCGCCGGCAAATGCGCCTCTTGGCCTTTGGCGCGCAATGGCACAGCGCCCCGGCGGGCGAGTATGTCTTCCATATGGGGGATGATCCCTCCGATGGGGCCTATCTGATCCTCGAAGGGGAGGCCGGTCTGGGCTACCGCACGCCGGATGGCCAATCCCATGTGGTGGCCGAAGCAGGCGCAGGCACGCTGGTGGGCGAACTGGCTCTGATCCGCAAGGAAAAGCGCGCGCTGGACATGTATGCCAAATCCGATCTGGAAATGCTGCGCTTGGGCGAAAGCGAGTTTATGGCCGTCGTCGAAAACGACGCCTCCACCGCCTTCCGCATCCTGCAAGCGGTCTCTGGCTATGTTGGCGCGCCAAAACAAAGCAGCAGTGAAACAGAAGATGCCTGAGTTAAGGTGAGGAATACTCTCCTTCGGCCCATAAAACTCGGGGCCGAAGGGGCTAGCCTTTGTCAGTTATCCACCTCATTGCGACAGCCAAGCCCAACCCCAAGGTCACAATGCGCGCGTAACCGCTCGGTATCTTCACGGGTCCATCCCGCGGGCGCCGTGACTTCGGCCCAGGGTGAAATGTAATCCCGCGCATAGTAGGCATGGCCATGACCGGGTGGTGCGCCAAAGGACAGCGCCATATCCAGCGCCAACTGGAACTGGGTGACAATGGGAATGAACACCAGATGGCGGGAGACATCCTCGGCAGGCGGATCATTCATCCATTCCGGCGCCCGAAACAGCGAGAACGGATCGTAAAACACAATCGGGTCGCTGGAGTACTGCAAAAAGGCAATCCGCATCCGTCCCCAGGGTCCGGGGGCTTCGGAGGCGTCATGGAAATGGTTGGCATAGCGTACCAGCGAGCCTGTGCCCAACTCCGGCAACACCCAGGGGCTGTCCGAGTTGCGGGCATTCTGTATGGTCTGCCAAAAGCGAGACGGAAATGGCGGCCCGGCCCAAAACGCACCGTTGATCGGATCATCGAGCAGGCGGAACAGGTTGGTGGCATACATGGAGGACCAGGCCCCAAGGCTTAACCCGTGTGCATAAAGTCGGGGCCGCGTGTCTTTGGGCAAGGTTTCCCAATACTCATGCACCACTTCCAACAAGGCTGTGGCCTGATCCAACCCGGTGCGGGTTTCCAAAATCAACGCCAGAGGTGATTGCAAATAAGAGTACTGCACGCTCACCGTGGCGATGTCGCCGTTGTGCATATACTCCACCGGATCATGGGAGCCCGGATCCATCCAGCCGGTGCCGGTTGGGCTGGTGACAATCAGCACCTCGCGTTCAAACGCCTTAACGCGGATCAGTTCCGCCAAAGCCAGTTCTGCCCGTTCGCGTGGTGTCTCGCCATTGGCGCGCCCGACATAGACCCGTAGCGGTTCTTTGGCGGGCTGGCCGGTAAAGGCGGAGATTGCTTTGGCATTGGGGCCGGTC